>SACC01000016.1 GCA_009928745.1 Clostridia bacterium | reverse complement strand
GGATAATTCTATACCCTCAGGAGTTGCGAGTTGGGATGTGCCGGTAAGTCCAAGTATTTTAAATAAAGAACACCCGCAAAGAATTACGGGTATTAATATAATTATAGCTAATAAAATAAACCTCTTGGTATTTTTTCCCATTATTCCCCCTATCTGTAAACGGCAGCGGTAAAGTCCTGCGAATTAGGTATAACTCGTGCCGTTGCGTAATCGTACTTTAATTGCGGTGTTGCTTTACCTTTCTCCATGTACCAGCATCCCACTGCCGCCGCCTGTGAATTATCATCATCTTTATATTTGTAATATACTACCACATAATCTTTATCATTGAAAGCCTCATTAGGATTAGTATACTCATCGACCGTAGTAATAGTGAACCTGTAAGCCATTGAATTATCATTATTCAACGCGTTTTTAACCCCGTTAGGATAGCTAACTGGATCAATTTGCTCGTTGCTTATATAACGTGCGCCATTATTATAGCTGTCTGCAACTGCCGCCGCCTCGTCCATTACGTAGATGCAGGACTGACGGTAAGTCTCTATCTTTTTGGAGTTAGCATTATCCATAAGAATCGGAGTAACGATAGAAGTAGCTATCGCTAATATAGCAATAACCACAATCAGTTCAATTAATGTAAAGCCTGCTATAGCTTTTAGAAAACAGCGCTTTCTCATATATTATATATTACACAAATTATATAGAAAAGTCAACCTTAGTTTTTATTTGAATGAAGTGGCGCGGGGATGCGACCGCCACGCTTAATAAACTTTGCCGGGGAATATTTTGATATTTCCATTACCGGCGCTCTGCCTAACAATCCGCCGTATTCAACGAAGTCACCAGCGACCTTTCCGTACGCCGGGATTACCCTTACTGCGGTGGTTTTATTGTTGACAACACCAATTGCCGCTTCATCCGCGATAATTGCCGAGATAACTGCTTCGTCAGTATCTCCCGGTATTGCTATCATATCCAGCCCCACGCTGCATACTGCGGTCATAGCCTCGAGTTTTGACAAAGTCAAAGCTCCCTCAACTACCGCATTAATCATACCTATATCTTCGCTGACAGGAATAAAGGCTCCGGACAAACCGCCTACATGCGAACTAGCCATAATCCCGCCCTTTTTAACTGCGTCGTTAAGAAGAGCCAGAGCCGCGGTAGTGCCGCAGCAGCCAACTTTTTCCAACCCCATTTCTTCTAGTATCCAAGCAACCGAATCGCCGATTACAGGAGTAGGCGCAAGTGACAAATCCACAATGCCGAATTTTGCGCCAAGCATCTCTGAGGCTGCCTTTGCAACGAGCTGACCCGCGCGTGTTACCTTGAATGCCGTGCGCTTGACACATTCTGCGATCTCGGTCAAATCACCGTCTACAAGCTCAAGAGCAGCCTTAACCACTCCCGGTCCGCTTACGCCGACATTAATAACATTGTCCGCCTCTCCCACACCGTGAAAAGCGCCTGCCATAAAGGGATTATCCTCAACGGCGTTGGCGAAAGCAACAAGTTTTGCGCAGCCTATGCTGTCTTTGTCGCGGGTTAAATATGCGGTCTCCTTGAATATCCTGCCCATAAGCCCTATCGCGTCCATATTGATGCCCGCGCGAGTTGACGCAATATTGACGGAAGCGCACACCTTGCTGGTAATTGAAAGCACTTCGGGTATACTCATTATGAATCTTTGCTCATAATCAGTCATTCCCTTATGGACAAGCGCCGTATATCCGCCGATAAAATCTATGCCAGTCTCATTAGCGGCGCGCTCTAAAGCATGCGCGATTTCGACAAAACCGCCGCTTGATGCGCCAATAAGGCTGCACGGTGATACGGATACTCTTTTATTGACAACGGGAATACCGTATATTGCGGCAATCTTATCGCCTGTTATTACCAGATCTTTTGCAAAATGGGTAATCTTATCGTATATTTTATCGGCAGTTGCCTTACCGCTTTCTCTAATGCAGTCAAACAGCGATAAGCCGAGCGTGATACAGCGCACATCAAGATGCTGCGCGCTTATCATACCTATGGTTTCTAAAATCTCATTACTTCCAATCATAATTATATTCTATGCATCGCGTTGAAAATATCTTCATGGCGGATAGTAATTACCACTCCAAGACTTTCGCCTTTCTCGGTGAGCTTCTTCGCAAGTTCGTCTAACGCTAGCGCGCACTCTGCGGTGTCAACCCGCATAATCATAGTAAAATTGTCTTGCAGTATAGTCTGAGAAATATCCTCAATGTTGACCTTCTGCTCTGCAAGCAGCGTGCTGACTCCAGCAATAATTCCTACTCTATCCTTGCCTATAACCGTAATAAACGCTTTCATTCGCTTCTCCTTGGCGTAAAATGCCCTAATAATAATTTTACACCATATTAATATTAAATACAATGTATTTTTTCGTATGGTTTGTCATCACGACAGTCTTTCCTGTCATCCCGACCGTAGCGGAGGGATCTCGGCATCCGAAGATGGGATTTCTCGACTACGCTCGAAATGACACCAAAATAATGTTGGGCAATAATTAAACAGTATTTGTGTTTCTGTCATCATGACAGTCTTTCCTGTCATCCCGACCGTAGCGAAGGGATCTACCTGTCAAATTGTCCGCGTAGTGTCAGTCTCTCCTGTCATCCCGACCGTAGCGGAGGGATCTCTGACTACATCGAAGAGGAGATTTCTCGGCTGCGCTCGAAATGACAACATAATCTGATGTGGGATTTCTCGGCTGCGCTCGAAATGACACCTAAAATAATGTTGTTGTGTCATTTTAGCTGCTCTATTAAACTTATAGAAATAAAATTGTTACTATAAAATGAATTTTACGTTAACTAATTGAATAAATTTGAATATGAACATTTTATTCGTTATTATATGTGTTGTATCTATCGGTATGATATGCCTTATCAACCCCGAGAGCGCCATTTCGGTTATGCTCGAAGGCACGCGCGGCGCAGTCGATCTTTCGCTTAAGATGACCGCAATATACGCGCTGTGGATGGGTATCCTTAAGATTATGGAGAAAAGCGGGCTGAGTTATTACGTGTCCAAAATTTTCCGTCCGGTTACAAAGCTTTTTTTCAAGAATGAAAGTAAGGAAACGCAGGATATAATAAGTATGAACCTTACCGCCAATTTCCTCGGAATGGGGGGCGCTGCGACTCCTCTTGGAATATTGGCGATGGAAAAGATGCAGGACGGCACGGAGCGCGCTACCGACAACATGATTATGTTCTTCGTAATCAATGTGACCTCAATACAGCTATTGCCCGCGACTATTATTGCAATGCGCTCAACTGCAGGCAGCCATAATCCCTCTGATATCATACTACCTGCGCTTATTGCAACCACTGTAACGACCCTAATCGGGATTATCTTGGTAAAATTGTTTACCGGTGTCCGCAAAACACGCAAGTGAGCGCATACATTCTTCCCGTTCTAATAATAATGGTATTGATTTTTGCTTTTATCCGCCGTGTTGCCGTTTTTGACAGCTTTGCCGAGGGCGCAAAAGAAGCGTTAAAATTGATAGGGAGCATATTCCCCTATATCGCAGGCATTTTTGTCTGTGTCACCTTGTTCCGCGTAAGCGGACTAGCGGCAGCCGTCACAAAGCTGGTAACTCCCTTTTCTAATACGATCGGTATTCCGCCAGAGCTTACCGAACTCATAGTAATCCGCCCTATGAGCGGCAGCGGCAGTTTGGCGCTGATTGAAAATATATATGAAACCTACGGCGCTGATAGCTATATTGCGCGATGCGCTTCGGTAATAATGGGCAGCTCAGAGACGATATTCTATGTGGCGGCAATATATTTTTCCACTACAAATGTAAAAAAATTGCGGTTCGCTATCCCCATTGCTCTTTTTGCATCGGTTGCGGGCGCAATAATTTCTTGCCTTCTTTGCCGCTTTTTATAAAATATTCTTGTAGGTAAGCTCTTTTGTCTAATATAAAACTAATAAATTAGCTTGCGAATATTATATATTTGATTTTTATTTGTTTCTTTTTTTGGGTAACGGTATAGTGGCGGTCAATATTTGCGCTAATTCGATAAGCATATCTCTATTATCAATATCCACTATGTAATGCTGTCTTGCGCCCGTATAAGGATATCCCTTTTCGCAGTCTTCGCCTAAAAACTCAGTCGTGACAGGTATTATCTTGACAAAACACGTATTGTCGCATACGAGGAATATCGGTCTGCCTTGCGAATATATCATATATTCGCCGAACATTTTTTTATAGTCAATATACGGCAATCCGTTAAGTTGTTCCATTATATATGCAATAAATCCCGCTTCAGTAGCCATATTATTACCCTGCCTTTTATCTCTTGGAATTATATTTTATTCTTTGCTTCCTTAAGGAAACATGTAATAATTGATTCCATAAAACTTTTGCGCTTTTTCTTTACCTATATTATATTATAGCCTCACAGCTTATAATTTTCAATACACAAATATCACAAGTTATCTTTCTAATAATTATCTATTTGACATTAAAAAACGGAGGTATACGCAATTTGCTGATAACCTCCGTTTCAATTAGTTATTAATAAGCCTAAACTTCGCCGTTAGTCTCATCTCCCTCATCGTCTACAAAGTCGTCTAGGTCTTCATATTCAAGATCTTCATCAAGGTCATCTTCCAATACTTCCTGCAGGTCTTCATCCTCAAGCGCATCTTCATCAAGATCATCTTCAAGCACTTCCTGTAATTCTTCGTCAATAACCAGTTCTTCCTCAACTTCTTCCTCTTCGCCCATCTCTTCCAAAGACACCGTGTTCTCGTCTTCCCAGACACATTCGGCATCTTCATGCAGACTCTTCAGCTTTTCAATTGAGCTCTTGCAGCCCTCGCACATATCCTGATCATCAGAGATATAAGCTACGCCACAATGAGGGCATAGCTTTGTAAAATCGTCATCGAACTCAATTTCGTCCACGATACCTTTCATTTCATCCAAACACACGCTGCAATATTCTTCTGCTTCCAGAATATAATTTAATTCGCATCTTGGGCATATTTTGTATTTCGCCATAATAGCACCCCTTAATTGTAATTCGCACTTATTATATGGATAAATATATGAATTGTAAACTGTTTTTTTAATTTTTTTTCATTTGTTTTATTATTTTTTCATTAAGCCGCGCTTATGATAAATACATATTGGTCATAACGACTCAACACAAGAATAATATTTATAGGTATGAGCGAACTAAAACGTAGAATAATATCAATAACCAAATTAGTGAATTTCACAAATCTTGTTGTAAAGATTCCAATGTATTATCACTTGCTATCATAGCCAAAAGCATTATTCCGTTTTTTTCTATCACGATATACTAATAATCATTGTTATACATCTTTTTTTGTATATTTAAAATGCCGCACGAGTTATATGCGGCATTATTCAGAGGTATTCGCGTTTGGTCGGACACTTATGCGCTTTCTATCAGCATTTTATCTGCGACAAGCGCGATGAATTCACCATTAGTAGGTTTTTCATTACTTGAATATACCTTGATGCCGAATAAATTATTGATATTTTCTATCTTGCCTTTATTCCAGGCAACTTCGATTGCGTGGCGTATTGCCCGCTCTACCTTGCTTGCGCTTGTATCGAACCTTTCGGCGACATCGGGATATAGTCTTTTCGTGATGCTGTTGATAATATCAGGATTGTCAATAGCCATTTTAATAGCTTCGCGTAAAAAATGATAACCTTTTATATGGGCGGGTATCCCTACCGATATAAAAATGTTAGAAATTCTTTCGTCCATTGAGCGGCTCATCTTGAATCTTGCAACCGTTGGTGGAGATTCTTTTTCATATGAGTTGTACAATTCCAGAATTCTTCTTTTTATCGCGTCAAAGTTGATTGGTTTTACCATATAATACTTTGCCCCGCCTCTTAACGCGCAGGATACATATTCGTCGCCTATAGGCAAGGACATCGCGATAACATTAATCCTTCTGTTGCGACCGCGCAAACTCTGCAAAACTTCAAAACCGTCTAATTGAGGCAAAACCATATCGAGCAGGAGCACATCGGGATTAAGCCGCTCACACTCGGACAAAGCCGCTGAGCCGTCATGCACGGTATTGACAATTGCAAAAACCGACGAGTCGCATAATAAACTATTTTTTAGTTCCTCACAAAAATCTCTATTCCCATCTGCTATTAATACACTTATCTTTTTCATTAAATCCTCCATTTATTAACCTTTACCATAATCTACCATATCTTCACAAAAAGATTATACCAAAAATTCCACAGCAAAAAGTCCTTTTGCCATTAGCTATTAAGGGGTTATTTTGACACATTGTACAATAATTTGTCGAGTGTTATCCGCCCGCATAGCGTCGCGGATAATTATTTTAGAGAGCATCTCGGAGATGCCCCATTTTAATCAATAATACTTAGTTTTCTTCTTCTTTGGTCGCTTCTGCGTCAGCCGCGGTCATATAGCCGAGAAGCTCTTTGACAAGGCTTTCTTCGTCAATTCGGTCGAACGTAGACAATTTTATACGATAATTATAATTCGCCTTGTTGGTGTTGAAATAGTAAATATAGTCACCGACTATTTCGGGAACTAACCAGGACGTATGCATTGAATCGGACATTATCGCGGTGACATTGTCGCTACCGTCCATTTTGTAACGATACAGGAGATTGCCCGAATCATAATAATAGATGTAATTATCCACTACTCCGATAACGGTAACAGAGGTAATGCCGCTGAATACCTGCGTTTCTGTATTGGGCTTGAACACCATCAACGCCGCATCGTACACTATTGCTCCGCCCGCATATCCTAGAGGAAATATCTTGGTAGCGGTGCTGGAAGATACCATTACCTCGGTAGTCTTGTCAAAAGTTAACGCGCTGTCGAATTTGTATGCGAAGAGTCCTGTAACTGCGCCCGAACTTGATGTGCCGACATATACAGTCTTTGTATAATAGAGCGTAAAGCCGTCATTTTCAAGTATCGAATTCACTACGCCAATACTGAATGCAAGCGAAGGATTGGCAACCGGATCATTCGTGTAAGAAAACTTGTTGATTATCACTTTATTGACAGTGCCTGATGCGTTCGCAACATACAGTTTATTGGAGTAGTCATACATATCTTCGGATGACTTGGTATAGAAAAAATAATCCGCAAGCGTCTCGCCTGTGGCTCTGTCATAAGTCTTGCTCACCGGGAAATATACGGAAGTAACATTCTCGGCAATTATTTTACCGTTTTCTTTGGCGTTAAAATGCTTGCTGTTAAAAGCCTTGCAATATATATTGCCGTCCAAATTATAAACTAATCCGTATGGAGTATATTTGTACTTTAATGAAGTGCTGTCCGACTGGAATATTACCCTTGTCTCCTGCCCGTCAAGTCTTGTACGCATAAACTGTATTACATCGGTCATTACCTCTCCCGACTTTGTCTCTTCAGCGCTTGGACTGACATAATAAATGAAATCGCCATAAATGGAAAAACCCGAATCGGTATAAGCGGACATTACGCTTTTGGGAACGATAATTTCGGCTGTCGCTAGGTCCTCGCCCTCTTTTACTCTCATAATAGCGCCCTTAACAACATTGCCGAACCAATTATCTTTGGCGTTAGTGGTGTAATAACCGCTATATCCGTTGACAAAATATATATAGTCACCTTGTTTTACTACCAATCCGCCGTTGCTTTCAACCACTGCGTCCTTGTCGCCCATAGAAAAAACCGAATTGCTGTAGCTTTGACAGCCCACGAACAAAACAGCCATGATAATCAAAACAACAATTGCTGTAAAAATAAGTTTTTTGGTCATTATATTCTCCTGCACATCTCAAAAAGATGAATAATTATTAGCTTGAAACATAATTATATAATATATTGAAAAAATTTGCAATAAAAAAACGAAGATTTTAACCTAGAGGCATTATGAAAAAATTCGGTTATTATAATTATCTGTCCAATAGGTGTCAGGAGGCGGAAAAGGTGAGCGCGCAGCAA
Source organism: Clostridia bacterium (assembly GCA_009928745.1). Taxonomy (GTDB): domain Bacteria; phylum Bacillota; class Clostridia; order Christensenellales; family CAG-1252; genus SACC01. Next base: position 5,407 of record SACC01000016.1, on the reverse strand, counting down.
GCCCCTCCGGCGCCTTTAACTAAGCCAAATTATGCTTATTCTATGGTAATTAACCAACACAACAATATTGTCAAAAAGGTGATTAGCGCAGCAAAAGGAGACAAAAAATGCTAAAAAAAAGAATATTGATACTGTCGGGTAACAATTATCGCGGCGTACTTAAACTCTCATATCTTGAAAACGCTTATCTCGATATTGAGTTCAACGCGCACTTTCTTCCTGCATGCAGTTACTGGTTCGTTATCAAAATCGGAGAATATACCGATTACGCTTCCTTTAACGGAGAAAAACTGATCAGAAAAAATGCGGTGACTTTGGATTTTGACAGCGTTATCCACGCTGCGGTAATCGATGCTGCCACTTATGCTATTCTTCTGTCGGCGTCTACCTCGCCGTATAATACTTCCAATTACAGTTATCTTATCAATTATGTGAAAAGCCGCACCGCAGTCCCTGAGGCAAAGCCGGACAAAAAACCTGCCAAAAAGCTAACAGAGGCGGAAATAACTGCTCAACCAAAAGAAAAAAAAGATGATAAGCCTCAACCTGATAACTCCAAAGAAACTAACGGATTGATGTCTGAAGCCTTCAAAAAAAGTGTTTTGGAAGAGTTAAAAAAGAGTTCGGCAGCCGAAACAGGGTTTTTTGACAGCATAAAGGAAAGCGTTTTTGAGTTCTTTGAAAAATATCCCCCATGCGAGGAGTTGATGAAAATCGTACCCTCATCTAAGTGGGTAAAGGTGGACACTGAGGATACATACTATGTTGTCGGACTGCTGTTCAATACAAGCGGGATAACACATATTTGCTACGGTATCCCCGGCGAATACACGGTTAAGCCGCCCTCGGATATACTTACCGAATGGCTGCCGCTCAATCCCGAAGAATGGGAAAAATCAGGCTATTGGATGATATATCAAAATGCCGAAACGGGATTAATATAACTAAAAAATATTTTTTTATCAGTGTAATAAAAATTTAATCTTTCATAGCATTAATAACGCCGCTAATTTCTAGCGGCGTTCAGTATAAGTCCAACTGAATGCAATATGCATTCGCGTTTGGTCGGAATAAATTCTCGGGGTCCCCGCAAATCGCAAGATTTGTGGGGTGTCTTAGCAAATTCCCAGTCCTTTCATCGACTCATAGACCTTTACAAAAGCGGCAATATTTGCGCCCATCACAAAGTTGTTGGGGTGTCCGTATTCTCTTGCTGCATTATCAATTTTGTGGAAAATACTAGACATAATACTACGCAATTTGCTGTCAACTTCTTCAAATCCCCAGAATAATCTCTGGCTTGACTGCGCCATCTCCAGCGCGCTGACTGCAACACCGCCCGCGTTGGCTGCCTTGCCGGGAGCAAACAGCACACCAGAAGCTATAAAATATTCAGTCGCTTCAAGAGATGTAGGCATATTTGCGCCCTCTCCCGCCGCTATTAATCCATTGCTGACAAGTATCTCTGCCGAACGCAGATCCAATTCGTTCTGTGTTGCGCAAGGCAGAGCAACATCACAAGGAATATTCCATATCTCTTTGAACTCTGGAACAAATATTGCCTCCTGCTTTACTTTAACATATTCGCTTATTCTTTTGCGCTCTACCTCTTTAATCTGTTTTATAAGATTAAGGTCGATGCCTTTTTCGTGATATATATAACCGCTGCTATCGCTCATCGCTACTACTCTTGCGCCAAAGTCCATTAGCTTTTGCGCAGCATATATTGCAACATTACCCGAACCAGATACAACGGCGACCTTACCCTCTAAGGTTTTGCCGTTGCAGCGGAGCATCTCGTCTACCAGATACACAAGTCCAAAGCCCGTTGCCTCTTTGCGTACCAAGCTGCCGCCATAGGACAATCCTCTGCCGGTAAGTACGCCTGTATGTTCGTTGGCTAATTTTTTATAATATCCGAACAGATAGCCGATCTCGCGACCGCCCACGCCTATATCGCCTGCCGGCACGTCTGTGTTAGCGCCGATATGACGGTAAAGCTCTGCCATGAATGCCTGACAAAAATGCATTATTTCCCTATCCGTTTTTCCTTTGGGGTCAAAATCGCTGCCGCCCTTGCCGCCGCCTATTTGTAATCCGGTAAGAGAGTTCTTAAAAATTTGCTCAAAGCCTAAAAATTTTAGAATGGACAGATTCACCGAAGGATGGAATCTTATACCGCCTTTATAAGGTCCGATTGCGCTATTGAACTGCACTCTATAACCTTTATTTATCTGTACTTTTCCACTATCGTCCACCCACGGCACGCGGAACATAATGACGCGTTCGGGCTCGACTAACATTTCAAGTACAGCGCTTTGTTCATAATCAGGATTTTTGTCAAAAACATAGGACAAACTCTCTAGTATCTCTGTCGCTGCTTGATGGAATTCGGTCTCGCCGGGATTCTTTGCAATCAGTTTATCTAATACGTGTTGCACATAACTATTCATATATACCTCGCAAGAATTGTCAACCTTTTATTGACTATGTAATTTTATCACTAATGCTTTAATACAGTAAAGAAAAATATAACAGAAAAAAATTAAGTTGTAATTATTTTTGTGATTTTTTTGGCAAATATTTCGCTTCTGACTAAAATAAACCTCCAAAAGGCAATTATTGCATTTTTTGGCAAAAAAAGGGCTGTTGACAAAGTCTTTTGTCAACAGCCCGACAGTGCGCTATTGTGTCGCTTATTTAGATGCAACTTGCCGGCTTGGTTTTGCCGCTTTGCCGATAAAATCTAACCTAAATTAATTAAACAATTCCTGCGCTTTTTGCCATATGTCATCGCTCACAAGCTGTCTTTCGCGATCGGTAGAAATGATAGCTATATTTTCGTCGGTGAGTTTGGCAAAAGCTTCATAATACCGCTCTCTTACGCGCTGTTGAACGTCGTTCTTCTCGTATATTTCCTTGGCTACTCTGTTGGCTGTTCTCTTCTCGGTTCGCTCAATCGGCGCGTCAAGGAATATTGTAAGATCGGGCATCAATGTCTGCTTTGCTCTTGCGTTGATACTCAGCACCCAATCAATATTTTCGCTATGACAATTATAAGCGACAGAGGACAAATAATATCTGTCGCAAATAACGGTTATGCCCTTTTCGAGATGAGCTATTATGCCATCCTCCGGATCGAATAAATGTTCCATACGGTCAGCCATAAACAGCGCCGCTACAGTTCTTTCATCACCCGAGATTTCGCCCGACAAGAACCTTCTCAACAATTTACCTGTCTCGTAAGAAGTGGGCTCGAAAGTCACATAAGTGTCAATGCCGCTCGCCATTAACTTTTCGGTCAGTATTCTTGCGTGCGTGCTTTTTCCGCTTCCGTCAGTGCCTTCAAAAACAATAAATTTACCTTTGTTCATATTACCTCCGACTATATGTAAGCATATACAAGCTTGCGCTCATATTGGTGTTCTCTAGTGTTATATTCTCGGGCAGGTCAAGCTCGATTGGAGCAAAATTCCATATTTTGGTAATACCTGCTGCAACCAACCTTTCCGCAACGCTTTGAGCCGCCGCCTTAGGAGTACAGATAACCGCTATATCTATTTGGTTATTTGCAAGATAATCTTCGATTTTATCAATAGAGTATAGTTTTAGTCCTTCGGGAACGACCTTATCGGTATCAATATCGAATGCCGCCTTAAAGATAAAGGCTTCTTTGGAAAATCCCATATAACCCGCAAGCGCCGCGCCTACATTGCCAAAGCCGACAATAATCATATTATAGCTGCGAGTCAGCCCGAGAATATCGGCTATTTCGTTTTTTAACATTTCGACGTTATAGCCTAATCCCTGCTGTCCAAACCCGCCGAAAGAGCACAAATCCTGCCTAACCTGCGATGCGGTGACGCGTAGAGCGGAGGCAATCCTTGATGAGGGAATGCGCTCGACTCCCTTCTCGGCTAATTCTTCAAGATACCTGAAGTATCGGGGAAGTCTTCTTATGACTGCTTCTGATATAGTCTTGCCCTTCATAATTACTCCTTGTCTGCAACCGTTGTTACACATTCGCGATTTTTATGCTATTACCTGCTAATTAACTAATGTATAATTATAAGCCCTCAAAATCAACATATATTAGCAGCATTTTTTCGATAACTATCAATAAATATACTTACTTTTTCACAAATATTTATTACTTATTTTATCATATTTATTTTACATTTACAACATTATTATTAATATAGTGAAAAATTTGACAAATTTTCTTTAACCATATAAACTATCTGTATGAAACTCTGGGCAAAGATAATCTGCGGGGAAAAACTCCGCCAAAATATCGTAATGGTAGACAAATTACCGCTAACTCGCGCTAACTACGAGACCTTTCTTATGGAAATCTGTCACCAACTCGACATCTCGACTCCGGTCACACTGCCCACCCACTTCCGCTATCTTGATAGCTTCAATATAGTAAAATACCTGCCGCGCGACTTTATCGAGCGCGTCGACTTTGACTTTTTCACTATCGAAAACATCGGGCAATAGTATGGAATAGTATTTAAATAACTTAGAGAAATGAAAATAATTTTGCTATGTAGCTAAACTAATAATTAAACGCCGCAAGCTTTGTTTATGCGGCGTTTTATGTTGTTAATTTTGTGTATTTATTGTATTTTGTTTATTATTTGATTACTTCAAGACCGCCAAGGTATTTGCGCAAGACTTCGGGGACGGTTACCGAGCCGTCCGCGTTCTGGAACTGCTCTACGATTGCAGGAAGTATACGGCTGGTTGCAAGACCTGAGCCATTAAGGGTATGCGCGAAATTGGTTTTGCCGCTTACGCTGTCGCGGTACTTCGTGTTATTGCGCCTTGCCTGATAATCGTTGGCGTTAGACACCGAGCTGACTTCCTTATAAATATTCATGCTGGGTATCCATACCTCTATATCGTACGTCCTTGCCATTGACGCGCTGCAATCTCCTGCCGCTAACTTGCTGAGTCTGTAATGCAAGCCGAGCTTTTCAACAAGACTGCACGCTTTATTAACCAACTCTTCAAAGGCTTCCATAGACTTCTCGGGAAGGGCGTACTGCACCATCTCGATTTTGTTGAACTGATGACCTCTGACCATTCCTCTTTCCTCTGCGCCGTAGCTGCCAGCTTCCTTACGGTAGCAAGGAGTATAAGCGAAGAATTTTAACGGCAATTTGCTTTCGTCGATTATCTCGCCTGCGTACAGATTGACTAGCGCGGTCTCTGCGGTAGGCAGCATAAATCTGCCCTTCTTGCGGTCGTCACCCTCCAGCCAATACACGTCTTCGGCGAACTTGGGGAATTGACCTGCGCCAAAACCGCAATTATAGTTGAGCATATGCGGAGGCAGGATAAACTCGTAACCGTCCGCCAGATGTTCTTCAATAAAGAAGTTGAGCAACGCCCATTCAAT
>SACC01000270.1 GCA_009928745.1 Clostridia bacterium | reverse complement strand
AAGCGATATGGTTTATTCCTATTTCGGAATGAGGAAATTCGGCATAGGCAAGGACGTCAATAACATACCTCGCCTCATGCTCAACAACAAGCCGTATTTCCATAACGGACTACTCGACCAAGGCTATTGGAGTGACGGTATGTATACTCCCGCTAGTGACGAGGCAATGATTTATGATATCAAGCTTATGAAGGATATGGGCTTTAATATGCTAAGAAAGCACATAAAAATTGAGCCGCTTAGGTGGTATTATCATTGTGACAGATTAGGCATGCTGGTTTGGCAAGATATGATTAACGGCGGCGGCCTGTACAGTATGGGTATAATCGGAATACTTCCCTTTATCGGTATTATGCTAAAAGATAACAAATATAAGGCTTTTTCCAGAACCGATATTAAGGCAAGAGAGGAGTATTATATTGATTCCGAAAGAATGATAAAGACTCTTTATAATACGGTAAGTTTGGCAATGTGGGTGCCTTTTAACGAGGGTTGGGGACAGTTTGACGCTGAAAAAGCATACAATTTTTATAAGAAGCTGGATTCAACACGTACTATTGACCATGCAAGCGGTTGGCATGACCAAAAATGCGGAGATTTTCGCAGTTTGCATATTTACTTCCGCAAGGTAAAAGTGCCTAAGGATAAGAGACCGGTAATTCTTAGTGAATTCGGCGGGTACAGCTTGCAGGCAAAGGGGCATATGTATAACAAGGAAAAATTCTTCGGCTACAAAAAGTACTACAACCAGGCAGAATTCGAGAAGGCTTTAGGCGAGCTATATAAGAAGGAAGTAATTGACCTTATTGGCAAAGGACTTTCGGCAACTGTCTATACAGAGGTCAGCGACGTTGAAGACGAGTGCAACGGTCTTGTAAGCTATGACCGCAAGGTAGTAAAAGTAAATATGGACTTTATTAAGGCAATAAACGAGCAAATAAAGATATAAATCGAGGTAATTAATGGATAATATGAGTTTCCGCGTTTTGGATATTGTGATGAATATGGCTGCCGAAGGGGAGTTTACCGTCATTGACAAAAACGATATTTTGACGCAGCTGGGTGAATATATCGAAGTGGAAGAGCTTGACGGCATTATGGAAAATTTGGAGCTGCATGATATGATAGCATCCAAATATACCGACGAAAATGTTTATTGCATTGCGCCTCGCCCGAAGGGAAGACTTGCTTTCGAAAAGAACAAGCTTCTGATAAGACAAAAACAAGTAAAGAACGAGGCGATGTCTTCCGAAGTAAAAATGCAAGACAGCACCATTGCCGATTTGGAAACAATAAATAACCAATCTTATAGTGTGCCTTCTGAGGCTATCAATTATAAGAAAATGGCAATAATATGCGGCATAAGCGCATTTTTCGGTGGCTTTATTGCCGCTGTAATAGTGTTTGTTCTAGAGAGGATATTTTAGATGATATTAGGCAAAAAAGAAAGGGTATTGATGAAGATTATTTACCATCAGGCAAGCCGCAGCCCCAACGGAAAGTGCTTGCTTGCGCCCCTTGATTTATTAACAAAAATTCCTTATAAGGTAAGCTTCAAGGAGTCGGAACTGGACGAAATACTCAATCAATTAGTATTAGACAATTATTTCGAATGTGAGAGAGCAAAAAAGCCCAACGGCGACCCGATGTACATAATTACACTTAAAGAAAACGGCATAAGTTATCTCAGGGATAAAAAAGTTGCCCAAAGAAAGCTTGTTTTCAGAATAATAATTGCGGCGCTTATCGCCACCTTTTCATTTTCCATCAAATACATATTGCAAGCAATATTCGGATAAAAAATGAAAGAAAAATTTGATCTTATTTCAAAGTATTCTCCCTGCGGTGACCAACAGCAGGCAATTGACAATCTTTGCGAAGGCATAACTGACGGACTAAGAACGCAAGTTCTTTTGGGTGTTACCGGCTCTGGCAAAACCTTTACCATGGCTTCGGTCATCGAAAAGGTGCAAAAGCCCACGCTGGTGCTGGCGCATAACAAAACGCTGGCGGCCCAGCTTTGCAGCGAGCTTCGCGCCTTCTTCCCGGACAGCGCCGTGGAGTACTTTGTCAGCTATTACGACTATTACCAGCCGGAGGCATACATTGCCTCTACCGATACCTATATCGAGAAGGACGCCTCCATCAACGAGGAGATCGACCGTCTGCGTCACAGCGCCACCGCCGCCCTGCGCGAGCGCAGAGACGTCATCATCGTCGCCTCCGTCAGCTGCATCTACTCGATGGGCGACCCCAGCGAGTACGAAGGCATGATGGTGAGCATCCGCCCCGGCATGAAAATGGGCCGGGATGAGCTGATAGATCGGCTGATTGAGATTCAGTATACCCGCAACGACTTTGAGTTCACGCGCGGCAGCTTCCGGGTGCGCGGGGATGTGCTGGAAATTATCCCCGCCAACGAGCGGGAGCATGCCCTGCGTATCGAGTTCTTCGGGGATGAAGTGGAGCGCATTCGGCAGATTGAGGTGGTAACGGGCAACGCGCTGAGCACGCTGGAGCATGCGCTGGTGTTCCCCGCCACGCATTATGCCATGGATCGGGAAATGATGAACAGCCAGCTGGATGTGATCGAGCGCGATCTGGAGGCGCGGGTGCAGCAGCTCAAGGA
>SACC01000269.1 GCA_009928745.1 Clostridia bacterium | reverse complement strand
TCTTCTGCGGTTTTACAGGGCCACCTTATTAAGCCGGCAAATAAATAATCGATTTTATATACTTCCAAAAAGTCCATATATCAAAGACTTTTCGAATGTATGACAAGGTATATTTAATTGTTATATTAACAATAAAAAATAAAAACCGCGCCGTACGGTCGAACGACCTGCGGCGCGATTATTTGTACGTTAACTTTTTGTCAGTTTATTGGAATGAAATCCTGTCGCGTCCGTTTTTCTTGGAAAGATAGAGGGCTTCGTCTGCTTTTTTTATCAGCTGTTCCAAGTTATGTTTTCCGGCGATTTCGGTAATGCCGACGCTAACGGTTATTCTGTAGCTTTCGTCCTTTTTGTCGCTCTTGAGCGAACCCATCAGATTTCCGAGGATTTGCGTCGCCTCTTCTTTCCCGACCGAAAGTATGCCTAAAAATTCGTCGCCGCCCCATCTTGCGGCTATCCCGTATTCTTCGGTCATTTTTTTCAGTTCATCACCCACCATAGCGAGCACGGCGTTCCCGAATAAATGTCCACGGGTGTCGTTGATCGATTTAAAGTGATCGATATCAAGCATGAAAAGGGTTTTATCCTGACGGTGATGCTTTCTTAAGAACGAATGGTATTGATTATAGAAGAGCTTTCTGTTGACAAGTCCGGTCAATTCGTCGGTATTTTCTATTGTAATTACGCGTTTGTTGTAATTATAAAACACAAAAGTTGTAACAATTATACATGCCGTCAACGAAAGGAGCATGTATAATATATTGTTCATTATTCTTTCGCTGAAAGAACGGCTTATCGATTCGGTGTCCATTTCCAGAATCAGATACCAGCCGAGGGTTTCGTCATATTTGCTTATAAGACATTTACGATTTGCTCCTGAGGAAAACCATTGCATTAAAGGATCATATGATTTATTAAGTTCGATATTTTCGCTGATCTCCATACGGTCGGCAAGCTCATTGTGGTTTATGAACAAGTTAGTATCACCGGTGAAGGAATTGTCAGAACCGCCCTCGTTAATTATAAAAACCGACAAACCGTAATTGCTTTCATAATTGCGGATAGTTTCCTCTATCGTGTCGACCTCAAGCCCGACGCCTATGACGCCCAGCAGGCTGCCGTCAGTTTTTTCAACCCTGAAGTTCACAAATACGGTGACGGTATTGCCGTTTGTTTCGTTTGTGTCGACCTGCAGGTCATATTCGTGGCCGGACTTTTTAAAATTATAAAACCAGATATCATGCTCATCCGTTTCGGAAACAACCTTATTAAGCCCGTCCTGATAGTAATAGTTTCCCGTCTTTTCTGAAACGCAAAATACGGTCGTATAGCCGTATTTTTCGCAATATGTTTTCAAATAATTATAAAGCTGCCCCAAATAGCCGTCGTCTTCGATGCTTTCCGGCTCTTTGGAAAGCCATTCCTTAAGGAATTCGTCGTTTGCCATAGTCTTCGACACCATGATAGGCTTTGTCATTGAGCTTTCGATATGGTTGGATATATCGATATCCGCTAAGCTCAGTGTGCTTTCGAGATGCTTTTCGGCAAGGATCTGATAATCCCTTGCGTCCTTGTAGACAATTACTATGTATCCGATAACAATAAACAGTATTATGATAAGATTACTCAACAGAAGGATATGTTTTTTCATTAATATGACCATGTCTTTCCGACGAACCGCAAACTTTTTTGGCGGTTTCGACAAACATTTTTGGCGGTTCTGACTTGTTGAAATTGCGGTTGTTCAAACCGCAAAGACAAAATATTTGTCGCTGTCAGATATATCTGACAGCTGTTGAAAGATACTTCTTTCAATCTTGCTTACTCCCAAGGTTATTCCGGCGGTATCAATATCTATGTTATTAATACAAACCCATAATAATTCTAACTGTTTTTTATATTTTTGTCAATATAAACTTAAACTTGCCGTATTAATTACGTATACAAAATAAACAAATATAACTATAATTTAACCCAATGTAAATAAACATTCCTAAAATGCGGATATTAATCTCATCTTCTTGACAAATCGCCCGTAAAATGATAATATAATATGAATATTTGTCTAAGGATGGGGGAATGGCTTTGGGGCGTGTTATCTTCGTAACGTCATTTAAGGGCGGAGTCGGGAAAACCACTTTATCCGCGAACCTTTCCTCGGTGCTTGCGAGAATGGGACACAAGGTGCTTGCCGTTGACGGTGATTTCGGTATGAGATGCCTTGACATGGCGCTGGGGCTCGAAAGCGACGTTATATACGATATAAACGACGCTATAAACGACGCTATCACCGAGATGCTTAATAATTACTACACGAAGCAAGAGATCGATAATTTCTTTAGTAATTTTAGCGGCGGCGGCACTGGAACTGGCGGCGGTGGTATATTTGCAATGGGCGAAGGCAATTTCCGTAATGGCAATATTGCAAATACTAAGACTACTATTACACTTATACCTGCAGCGCCAAGCGCCGATTATTACGTAAGCATTACACCTGACGAAGATACGCTTGCTGAAGTCGGTGTGTTCTGGGTCGATACAGCTAATCAAAACGAAAATGGCTTCGACGTTTATAATACAGGCCTGGGTATTACTGGCTTTAAATGGGCCGTAACGCTGAGGTCACTGCCTACGAT
>SACC01000268.1 GCA_009928745.1 Clostridia bacterium | reverse complement strand
ATGTGCTATGTAGTGACTCATCAAGGCTATACAGTATATAACAGTTCGAGAAGGGAAAGTCCGGACAAAAGAGTATATAATATTATATGCGATACCTCTAAAGGTACGGATATACATGAAGTTTATAGACATTTTCAGCAAAAAGAACAGCAGTTGGACGTAATGGTATATTGTTCGGGATCAAGCATGGCAGCGCCGTTTCAATATACAAAGGAGGACGATTACCGCTATCTATTCGAGGTCAACTTCTTTGGTATGGTTAAAGCATCACAGTTAGCAGTGCCGCTGCTAAAGGAAAGTAAGGGCAGGATAGTGCTGGTCAGTTCGCTTGCTGCAGTTGTTCCGGTACCTTTTGATGTTATGTATTCATGTTCGAAGGCGGCAATGAATGTATTCGCAATGGGATTATGCACCGAACTTGACAATCTTGGTATCAAAGTTATAAGCGTAATGCCCGGCGGCACAAAGACCGATTTTACCAATAAAAGACTGGTTTATGATGACAGTCAATGCGGTTGTTACGCTCATGATGTGGATAATTCGGTTAACGCCCTTGCGCGCATAGAGCAGGAAGGAATGTGTCCGGATAAGGTTGCGGAAGTAATAGTGGGAACAATTACCGAGGAAAATCCGCCTATTTGCATTGCGGCAGGCATTAAAAACAAGTTTTTCAGCCAAAGCACAAAGCTGATGCCAAAACGCATGACAGTAGATGTAATAAAAGCTCGATATCATATATAAATTATAAAACATTTTATAATTTACATTCGCAAAGAAGGCAACAAGTTTTCAATGCGTTTAAATAAAAAATAAGGGTAGAAATACCCTTATTTTATCATTATTACATCTATTTTTATCTTACAACATCTATAATTATTTTATCATTGTTATTACTGTTTTTAACATCTATAATTATTTTACAATAACATCTATAAAGACTTCCTAACCTTCTACTAATAACATAAACAATATTTACTAATGACATCAATAATACCATCTCTACTGTAATATCTACTAATTTTTGTTCTCGCCTCGTATTACATTACGGCGGATTTTGCCGCTGATTGTTTTGGGCAACTCCTTGACGAATTCAATAATTCGCGGATATTTATAGGGCGCAGTCGCATTTTTTACATGCGTTTGCAGCGTTTTTACCAACTCAGGAGAGGGCTCGTAACCTTTCGCAAGCACAATAGTTGCTTTTACGATTTGACCTCTGACTGCATCGGGTACGCCTGTTATTGCGCATTCTAGCACTGCAGGATGCTCATGCAAAGCGCTTTCCACTTCAAAAGGTCCAATGCGGTAACCGCTGCTTTTTATTATGTCATCGCGCCGTCCGACGAACCAAAAATATCCGTCCGAATCGCGATATGCAAGATCCCCTGTATGGTGGTAACCGTTGCCAAGAAGATTCTCTGTTCTTTCGGGGTCGTTGTGGTATTTATATAACAAACCGCATTGATTATGACGGATTTTAATAACTATTTCTCCGACTTCACCATCTAAAACATTGTTATAATTCTCGTCATACAGATGAATGTCGTATAAGGGGCAGGGCTTGCCCATTGAACCAAGTCTTGTTTCAACATGCCTGAAGGTGCCAAGTATGATACAACTTTCCGTCTGACCAAAGCCCTCATGTATGCCGTGACCTGTCGCATCCTTGAACTGCTTCCATACTTCGGGATTGAGCGGCTCGCCTGCTGTCGAACAATGCGAAAGACTGCGCATATCGTATTTTGTCAAATCCTCTTTGATTAAAAACCGGTAAATTGTGGGTGGGGCGCAAAAGGTGGTAATATTATATTTTGGAATATGCACCAGCAAATCGGTGGGGGTGAATTTGCCAAAATAATCGTACACAAATATTGCGCTACCAGCCAGCCATTGACCGTATATCTTGCCCCAGCTGCATTTTGCCCAGCCGCTTTCCGCGACAGTAAAGTGCAAACCGTCATCAACAACCTGCTGCCAAAATTTTGCGGTATAGATGTGACCTAAAGGATATAGAAAGTTATGCGCTACCATCTTGGGATAGCCAGTTGTCCCCGATGTAAAATATACTAATGACTCATCTTCAAGCACTGTCGGCGTTCTTTCCAAATAAGTAGGAGCGGATTCAATAGCCGAACAGATGTCGATAAAACCTTCGTGCTTGCCTACTGCGAAATATTTTATGTCGGAGTCCATATCTTTTTGAGCGTCGATAATGTTCTTTAATACCTCATTTTCGCCGATACTGACAAGAAAATTGATTTTTGCGCTGTTGGCGCGGTATACAATATCCTTCGGGGTAAGCATATATGTAGCGGGAATGATGACTACTCCGAGCTTATGGCAGGCTATCGACAATATCCAGAATTCGTAGCGGCGGTTGAGCATTGTCATCAGCATATCGCCGCGTTTTGCGCCGTGACTTTTAAGAAGATTCGCGGCTTTGTCAGAAAGCACGCTGATATCCTTGAAAGTAAGAATTTTTTCCTCGCCCTTGTCGTTGCACCATACGAGCGCGCGCTTATTAGGCTCGAGCCTTGCGTATTCGTCGATTACGTCGTAACCGTAATTGAAATTGTCGGGGATAAGGATACTGCTGTTAGCTGAAAAATCCTCATAACTTTCGAACACGGTGCGGTTGATATA
>SACC01000267.1 GCA_009928745.1 Clostridia bacterium | reverse complement strand
TGAAGAAGAAGTCAAACCTTTCAAATCATTTTAGTAAATAGCCACTCGAGCGAGTGGCTATCTTTTTCTTTGAAATAATCCTGCATTACCGGATTTACCGCCGTTCCCTCGTTGCTGTTGAATGTAACCGTATATTGATTGATAGTCCATTTAGCATACAACGCAATATCATCGGCAGGCATTGTCGAGATTGTATATGCGTTAAGGAATGTGCCGTCGTCTGTGTACCATCCCTTGAAAGTATACCCTGTTCTATTCGGGTCGGCAGGAGAAGTAACCGCAGTGGCGTAATCCTGTGTTATCGGGCTTACCGCCGTTCCGTCATTGCTGTCGAATGTAATCGTATATTGATTGATAGTCCACTTTGCGTATAAAGATACATTTCCGGCAGGTATAACGGTAAACTCGTACGCGTTGTTGAAAGTTTCGTCGTCCGTATACCAATTAACGAAAGTATGACCGGTCTTTGTCGGCGCGGCAGGCGCATTAACCGAGGTGTTATAATCCTGCAATATAGGAATTACTATTGCACCCCCGTTGCTGTCAAATGTAATCCTATATTGATTGATACTCCATTTGGCATATAAAACAATATTTTCGGCAGGGATAACACTGAATTCATACTCGTCGTTAAAAGTCCCGTCGTCCGTATACCAGTTAACAAAAGTATATCCTGCCTTTGTCGGAACGGCAGGCGCACTCACTTGTGTGTTGTAATCCTGTGTTATCGGGCTTACCGCGGTACCTTCGTTGCTGTAGAACGTAATCGTATATTGGTTAATATTCCACCTTGCCGTATATGTTATCTCTTCCAACGGCATATTAAATGTATAAGTTAAGTTTATATCTTCCGAAACTTTTGTATCGCCGTCGTACCAACCGAGCCACGTATAGCCGATATTGGTAGCTGCCGTTATCGTTGTCGCTTCTCCTAAAACGGTTGCGCCCGAAATCCCGCCGATCTCTCCCGCAGCGGCAAGATTTTTTTCTAACAATACAGGGCATATTATCCATTTTGCGGTGAAGTTTCTTTCTTCGGCAGGCATATTGAAAGTATAAGACAAGCTACCTTCTTCGGATATTTTTGTGTCGCCGTCGTACCAGCCGAGCCAGGTATATCCGTCGTTAGTCGAAGCGGTAAACGTGACTTCACTGTCGAATACTTTATCTCCCTCTCCGTATACGGTACCCGCTTCACTAATATTAAGGTTCAAAGTCAACTCGTAGCTGTTAATTGACCAAATTGCATACAGTTCCGTATCGTCGGCGGTGGTCCATGTGCCGGACAATTCATATAACACTCCGTCGGAAAGCTGTGTATGCCATCCGACAAAAGTATGACCTATTCTATTAGGCAGAGGCAAAAGGTATTCGGCGTCGAAAGTTGCGCTTATTGAAGCATTTTCTAATTCCGTTCCTCCGTTCGTGTTCAATGTAATCGTATAATCATTCGGTGTCCAAATCGCCGTCAATGAGGTATTTCCGGTTATTACATCATTATCGAAATCCCATTGTTTGGTACCGTCGGTAGCTCCTGTTAATGTATATCCTTCTTTGTACCCCGCATATTTATAGGGGATTTTAATGCCTTCCTCCACTATCTCGGAATCCGGATTCGTTCCTCCGTTATCGTAATCGTATGTAAGTGTGAATAGATGGTTTTTATATATATTAACCGTATAGAATCCTCTTGTTATTCCCTCCGAAGAAACCAATAGTATATATACCGTATTATCGCCGATCAATGGCGAAAAGGTTCTTGAAAGCAATTCGTTTTTAGCGTCAATGTCTCTATAAACTTTCCAAATATAACCGGTGCTTACCGTTATTTTATCGGCTAAAGAATATATATTTGTTGCATTGGGAACAACCCCGTTCAAAGTCTTGCTTGCTTCGTTTATTTCGAATCCGATAGCGGAAAGAATTCGTGCTTCCGCGCTGACCGATGTCAAAATATTCCCGTATTCCGACCAGTTATTCGCTTGCTGATAATTGAACAGTGCTGACGCGGGTACCGCAATAACAAAATTATCCGAACAACCTTCAAATATTTCCGTGCTTATTTGCGGCGGAGTATCCGCTCGCATTATTACGCTGCAAAGATTAGCGCAAGCTTTGAAAGAGCCGCTTCCCAGATTTAATACCGCTTCGGGTATAACTATCGCAGATAGTAAAGAGCAATTTTCAAAAGCGCTTGCGCCTATAGTTGTTACACTATCGGGTATGGTAAAAGAATATAATCCGCTGCAGCCGTAAAATGCATAAATACCTATGCTTGTCATGGTGCTCGGTAAATTTATCGTGACCAAAGACGCACAGTCTGCAAAAGCATAATTCCCTACAGCAGTTACACCCTCGGCAACGTTCAAACTATTCAATGTGCTTTTTGCATTATGCGCAAATCCGGTTTCAAAACCGTTGCCGTTAGGAATATCTTTAATCGCGCTGTTGGATGGTAAAAGATTAAGTGTTTTTATGGGATTGCAGTCAATATTGCCCGAATTAAAAAGATTAACGGCTACACTGACATCTTCTATACCGCAGTCTGCGAATGCATTTTCTCCTATAATCGTAACGTTTGAAGGGATATTGATATTCTTTATATTTGAGCAACCTTTGAAGGCTTCGTTTGATATAGTATTCAAAG
>SACC01000266.1 GCA_009928745.1 Clostridia bacterium | reverse complement strand
GGTCTATGCTGATAGCCGGACTAAGTCCCTCTATGCTGTCAACGTCGGGCTTGTCCATTTGTCCTAAAAATTGCCTTGCGTAGCTAGACAAGCTCTCAACGTACCGTCTTTGCCCCTCGGCAAAAATTGTATCAAAGGCAAGGCTTGACTTACCGCTACCCGAAAGACCGGTAAAAACAATAAGCTTATCCCGTGGAAGGGTCAAACTTATATTTTTTAGGTTGTTCTGCCTAGCTCCCTTTATTATTATGTCGTTCATTTATTTAACTCCCTGAAGCTTCTTTAGGTCGGATATCTCATCGCGAAGTCTAATGCAGGTTTCGAAGTCGAGATTTGTGCTTGCTAGCCTCATCATTGCGGTAAGCCTTTCGATTTCCTTATTAATTTCGCTTCTGCTCATTTTTGTCTTTAGACTCTTATCGGTTTTACTTGTAATAATCAAGCTGTTTTTTATCTCTTTTATTATCGTTTTGGGAATAATCCCGTGTTCTTTATTATAAGCTATCTGATAATCTCTGCGGCGTTTGGTCTCTTCCATTGCGCTCTTCATGCTGTCGGTTATTGTGTCTGCGTACATAATAACCTTCGCCTCGGCGTTTCTTGCCGCTCTTCCTACCGTTTGGATAAGAGAACTTTTGCTTCGTAAAAATCCTTCCTTGTCGGCATCTAATATAGCAACCAGCATAACCTCGGGTATGTCTAAGCCTTCACGCAACAGATTGATTCCCACGACAACGTCCACCTCCCCCCGCCTTAAGGAATTAATAATAACTATCCTCTCTAAAGTATCTATGTCGCTGTGCATATAAGTTGCCTTTATTTCGTGTTCCACTAGATATACCGTCAAACTTTCCGCCATTTTTTTGGTCA
This sequence comes from Clostridia bacterium, assembly GCA_009928745.1. GTDB lineage: Bacteria > Bacillota > Clostridia > Christensenellales > CAG-1252 > SACC01. The sequence goes on along the minus strand of SACC01000266.1, from coordinate 1,792 downwards.
AAGTGGTAATTAATATTCTACCTTTCTTCTCTATTGTGGCGTTAATTTCTCCCAAAAGGTCGTCTATTTGGTTTTCGGTCTTTTTAATAATTATCGGCGGGTCAATAAGTCCCGTGGGACGCAAAAGCTGCTGAACTATTTGACCGCCTTCTTTCAGTTCGTATTCTCCCGGAGTTGCGCTGACGCAAATAACCTGACTGTATCTTTGAGAAAATTCTCTAAAATTAAGAGGGCGGTTATCAAAGGCGGCTTTAAGACGGAAGCCGTAGTTAACAAGATTTTCTTTGCGTGATCTGTCCCCCGCATACATTGCCCTAAGCTGCGGCAAAGATATGTGGGATTCGTCAATAAACATAATGTAGTCATCGGGGAAATAATCTAGCAAGGTAAAAGGCGGTTCTCCTGCATTTCTGCCGTCAAAATATCTGCTGTAATTTTCTATACCCGAACAATATCCTATTTCCTTAATCATTTCCATATCGTAGCAAACTCTTTCTCTTAGCCTTTGCTCCTCAATTAATTTGCCTTCCTCTCGAAATGCTCTGCACTCTATTATCATGTCTTCCTTAATTCTTTCGAGAGTTTCCTCCACTTTTTCATCGCCTATTACATAGTGACTGGCAGGAAAAACAGCGGCGTGAGAAAGCGTTGATACAATCTTGCCCGTCAAAGCGTCCTCTTCATAAAGACCCTCTATAGTATCTCCAAAAAACTCCACTCTTATTGCGAAAGAACTGGAACTGCTGGCAAAAATTTCCAAAACGTCGCCGCGAACACGAAAGGTGCTTCTTACAAAATCAATGTCACTGCGCTTGTATTGAAGACTAATTAGCTTATCAATTAGCTTGTCCCTGTCTATTTCCATATCGGGGCGCAAGGATATCATTTGCTTAAAATACTCTTCAGGGGCTCCCAAACCGTATATGCAAGATACCGAAGCTACCACAATAACGTCGCTTCTTTCGCCTAACGATGCCGTTGCGGAATGCCGCAATTTATCGATTTCGTCATTGGTAGACATATCCTTTTCTATATATACGTCTTTGGACGGAATATAGGCTTCTGGACGGTAATAATCATAATAGGAAACAAAATATTCCACTCTGTTTTTTGGGAAAAGCTCCTTAAACTCGTTGCAAAGTTGAGCGGCAAGCGTTTTGTTGTGTGCGATTACAAGAGCCGGACGGTTGACGTTTTTTATAATGTTTGCCATAGTAAAGGTTTTGCCGCTGCCTGTAGCTCCGGTGATGAATATGTTTCTGTGATCAGCGATATACTCGCAAGTTGCCAATCTCTTGATCATCTCTTTGTTTAGCTTTCTTCCCGACTCATAATCGATATCCATGATATTGGCGTCTGCTTGATCGAAGTCAGCATTTTTGATAAGCCTTGTTAATTTGTTGTTCTTTCGACTCGTATACTCAATATCTGTCAGCATGGCAAATCGATCTTCAAAATCCACATGCTTCATGTTTTGGTCTTTCAGCTGATGTCTAAATGCATCTGCCATAGCTGTCAATCTCATTTCAATCAACTTGTCTATTGTGCTTTGATTAGTCATTATCGTTTACCTCCGTAATAGCTGGCACCTCTTGTTATGCCAAAGCTATTGTCGCTCTTAATGTCATCCGTAGAAGTTGTGGCCGATGTCTTATCTTTGCCAGCCGTTAAGATGCTTTTTATACTCTTATAGCTTGGCGAGGCCGTATAGCCTAATGCTTTTTCGCAAGCTGATTCCAAACGATCTACAGAGAATTTATCAGCAAGCTTTAGCAATCCCATACAGCTCTTA
>SACC01000265.1 GCA_009928745.1 Clostridia bacterium | reverse complement strand
CTACTAATACCTGGCAATGCATACAGTTTACCTTGAAAACGACCTGGTACCCGTGAAGTTTCAGGAAGCACTTCAGCAAGGGCTGGCGATGAAAGAAGTACGTCATCGAGCTCCATTAATCTGCCTGAAGAAGCGAATGGTTCCAATCGACCCCAAAACCATGTCTGTAATACATCTGGGGTGTTACCTGCTGCCATTTCAGTGGAAATTTTTGTCCTATATTGCATTTCATCACTAATTACAGTTGGTTCGATTGTAACATTGGGATTAGCTTTTTGGAAAAGTTCAATATTCTCACGATTCCAAACGCCCCAGATATCATTGGGGTTAGATTCATTTGCAGAATACCAAAAATTAATAGAAACCTTTTTCTCCTGTGCATTTCCTGCGCTTTCCTTAGATCCACTAGCGAACATTACTGAACCTAGAACCACAAGTACCATAAGAACAATACTTACCTTCTTTTTCATAAGACCTCCTTATTCAATTTTGCCCTAGAACAAAACTAAATATGAAACAATATACTATTATATTAATCGTATAAGCGAAAAAATACAAGATATTTATTTGTACTTTAACAGAAATTAATATGACAAATTACTAAGCATTAATATTTTTCCATTATAAAAGACCTTAGATTATTAAAAAGATTATGACCGAATTCTGCTGTCGTATATGTTTTATCCGCTTTTGTTTCTGCCGAACAATAGTTAATTCCGTCTGTATCCGTGTAGATGAACGATATATTATTAGCTTCCAAAAAAGAATCCTTAATATTTATAACGGTGTTTTTATCGATATGAGATAAGAGCTTATCATCGGCTTGAATTATATCAAGCAGAGTTTTGATATCTGTGATTAAAAACATAATGTTTTTCTGCGCAGAACTCCATTCTTCGGATAAATTGTCAGCAAAAATATTATGCGGCATATTATAAGTGTATCCGTCAAGCGTCTCGACTTTTGAAATATCGTTATAGCTCATATCAGTCTCGACAATACCTTCTCTGTCATACATCGCATATCCTATGTCGGTGTTATCGACTTGAATAATTATGCACTTTCCGCCGCCAGCAGTTATCTCATTGATTTTGTCCTCCAAATCCTTTTCGTTGCGGTAGAGATATGCGTCAAAATTCTTTGAAAATTTACGGTACAAACTGTAAATGCGCGGCGCAGCGTTGGCGTTGGCTTCAAGAGTAATATAGGCGCTGTCGGCTGTGTATGATATAGTCTTGGAGCTGACATAATTCATAGAAAAAAATCCGAATTGCTCGTAATATTCGTGATTGAACGGATATAAGGCAAGTATCGGATTGTAGTCCCTTGCTGCATTTTTGATAAGCTCTCTCATCAAGCCTTTGCGGCGATGCTCGGGATAGGTTGCCGCCGCTACAATATAGGGCAAGGAAAGCAGTCTGCCATTAAGGGAAAAAGTCTTTGGAATTATATGGAGTCCGCAAAGAAGAGTGTTGTTTTCTGAGCTGTAATATATGCGTGATTGAGCATATTTATACATAAAAAAGTAATCAATATACTGTTCGGAATCGTCAAAATTAGCGCGGTATAAGTCGCGCATTTTTTCTTTTATTGACATATTATCAGATGAGCAATTGTTCATATGTAAATTTTACCATATATCGTTTATTTTTTCAATACATACATTCAGGAAGATAGGAGCAACTGTAGAGGTATTACATTTGTAATAGGTAAATGTTGTATAATAATTAGTAATTATATAATACTTTTAATCTTGAATTAATATGTTCTTTATGATATAATTTTTACATATCCCGAATCCATGATTAAGTTATCAGCTTATAAGCTATCGGAGATTATGAAGAAAATTAAATATACTATAATTATATCAATATTTTTGTGCATTATTCTTTTGGTTGCGTGTCAATCAAGCATTCAGCTTGCCATACCGCAGAATTTGGCTATAATAAGCAATGTGCTTGAATGGAGCGCCGTACCTGATGCAAGCGGTTATGAGGTGTCTATAGACGATGAGTTATATATTACCGATAACGCGTATTTTCCGATAAATGTTACCGAAACAGGCAGTTATATACTAAAAGTTCGCAGTATCGGCAAAGGCGATTTTGTCAGCTCCGCCTTTAGCAACGAAATTACTTATACCAAAAATCCCGAAGTTATTCAGGGACTTTCAAGATTACCCACACCCTCAATTACCATTATCAACGGTGAAGGAGTTATGCAGTGGCGCTCAATCACAGGAGCGGTGGGGTATCGGATTATTGTTAATAATATTACTAGATACACAGTCAGCGGCGGCGCGGTAATATCGTATCAACTTGATTTGACCGAGCCTGGGAATTACAGTATACAGTTGCAGGCTATTGCCGACAGCAATTGTAATCTTGATTCTAACAAATCTTATTCTTACGGATATGTTATTAACAGTGACGGCACTCCCAAGTTGCCCTTGCTTAGCAAACCTCTTTTGCAATATAATGCATCGTCAAAAACTCTTGAATGGTCTCGCAATCCTCTGGCGATTGGCTATGTTGTCAGCGTTGACGGAGTTGATATTGCAGAACCCGAGTTGAGTATTAATGGCAATATTGTTACTTATGCGCTTAACCTTTCCGAAGGTGATGTGGAATTCGCTGTTAAATCACGCGGTGATAATATTGCCTACAGC
>SACC01000264.1 GCA_009928745.1 Clostridia bacterium | reverse complement strand
GTACCCAAAGTTATCATTGCCACATTGCCTATGCCTTTGCCCTTGCCAAAACGCCACTCCGCGAGCAGCGCGCAGTTAGCGTCGTTACCGGAAAAAACGGGCTTTTGTATTTCAAGTTCCAGCGCTTTGTCAAAAGGCACGCCGTACCAAGATAAATTACTTGCAAAAGACACTATTCCCTCATGCACTGTACCGGGAATCCCTACTCCGATTGCGGCGATATCCTCCCAAGCGATATTATAGGCTTGCGCCGTCTTTTTGCACAGTTCAGCTATTGCCTTAACAGCCAGAATATAGTCACCTGTCGGAGTAACTACCGACTGTTTGCCAAGCAATACTCCGTCTTCTGTCACCACGCCGCATTTTATACTCATTCCGCCTATATCTATACCAATATAATGCATAAAAACTCCTAAATTTATTAATAACTATACTTTAATTATTATAGCATATAAAAATATAATATTGCAAGCGTGAAAGAGTCTACTTTCCGTCATTAAACGGAGTTCGTCCACATAAATATTTATATAGACAGAGGTGATATTATGAAATATGAAGGAATTAAGGAAGTCCAGAACACGGCATACGAGAGTAATGCTGTCGTGCGCAAAAGAATTAAAAAGAAAGGCTCAAAAGTTTTGACGCTGGTAATGTTCCAGACCGCCATTGTGCTGGTGTTCTTCGCCGCGCTCCTTATGGTAAATATATTAGGGGTTGACAGCAAAATTTTTGATGTTATCAAGGCAGGCTTTGCGTTAAACTGATGCGGATAAAAATACACCCGCTTTTCTTGATTTTTACTATAATTGTAACTCTAACGGGTGGTTATCTCCGATTAATATCAGCGCTATTTGCAGTAATGCTTCACGAGCTTTCTCACGCCCGCGTTGCCGTGTCGCGCGGCTATAACCTTAGCGAGATTACAGTTATGCCTTATGGCGCGGTGCTTAACCTTTACGGCAGACTCAACAAAGAAGATGCGACAGCGGTACTATCCGCAGGAGTTGCCGCCAATCTTTGTTTTGTGTTTTTCACCGTTACACTATGGTGGCTCGCGCCTTCAACATATGCCTACACTTTGGTTTTTGCAGAAGCTAATCTAATTATTGCCTGCGTCAATATGCTGCCCTGCGCTCCTCTTGACGGCGGCAGATTGCTCGAGTATATCCTTACCAACAAATTAGCGGTAAAAATTATTAGCTACTCCGTTGCAATACTTTCAATTACTATGCTTTCCGTACTATTTGTACTCAGTTGCTTTTCAACTATTAACTTTTCTTTTTTGATTTTCGCAATGTTTCTACTAGGGTATATGCTGTTTCCTAAGCTTAATTATTCTCTGGAGCTGTTCGGTATAAAAAAGGATATAGTTAATGTCAGAGAAGTGATAATCAGCGAAAAAACGCCCTTGTATAAAATAATGCGTAAGGCGGAGCAAGCTAATTATGCAAAATTCATAGTCACAGACAAAAAAGGACGAACACTCGGTTGCATTGAAGAAAACAATTTGTTCGCCCTTGCGGCAAAAGAATCCGCAGATACTCAGGCGGGAAAACTTTTAAAGCATAGATGATAGTTTTAGACAGTTTCCATGCTTGTAACCTCTAGCTAATAGACACTTTATATGATTATCTAATTTTTTATATGGTTATATACTCTGAATGCTTTAGCGGACATTGTAAGATTGTATATACCTACCGCGTCGGTTTCAATTTTTACATTAACCGAGGAGGGATTGATTTCAAAAAAGTTGGACAGCGCGTCGAAAATATCACTTCTCAATACCGCAATTATATTCTCGGGAGCATCAATCCTATCCTTTAACAACACCTTTTTTAACCTGTCTTCCGTTACTTTTGCCGAACGCATATTTCCCTCCATAGCTTATATTTTTATTAATTTTCTCCTTATTTTACCGACTATTCCCCGATATTTGGCGGTAGCGTCAAAGATTCTTGCCGTGCCGCATTCGATATTATGAGCAAGCATTACAATCGCTTGGTTATGCAAGCTAAGCGCGGGAGTGGAGCCGCACATCATTAACGCCTTGTCGTCCTCAGGTATGCACGATATTATCTTGATATGCAACAGCTTAACAATATCCGCCACCGAAAGCATCTCCCCCTCCAGCACCAGATCCCCTCTTACTCTGTTCACAACAAGCGCAATATTTTGCATTTTGTAGCTGTCAAGCAATGTGATTACCTTATCCGCATCCCTTAGCGCAGAAATGGAAGGCGTAGTGACAATTAAAGCCTCGCTTGACGCGGATACCGCGCGATGAAAACCCTCGTCAACGCCTGCTGGACAATCAATCAAAACATAGTCAAAATTTTCTCTTAGCGTCAGGATTATTTCCTTAAAATCCTTGGCGGCTATTCCGCCTGAACGCATCGCGTGAGAGGATGGCAGCACGAATAGACCCTCCGCATACGGGTCTTGTAAGAGCGCTTGTTTTAGTCTGCACTTTCCCGATACAACATCGCTTATATCATATACTACGCTTGTCTCCAGTCCTAAGGTCAAATCCAGATTGTTGAGAGTAATGTCAGCGTCAACCAAAGCAACTCTCGCTCCGAGTTTTGCGAGAGCTGTGCCGAGGGACGCGCATATCGTTGTTTTGCCCACTCATGCGCTCAATTTTAGCAAACAAAATCGCTTAAGGCAA
>SACC01000263.1 GCA_009928745.1 Clostridia bacterium | reverse complement strand
ATATAAGCCGCCGAATGAAACTGCTTGCCAAAGAGCTTAACGTACCGCTTATACTCGTATCGCAGATGTCCCGAGGCTCCGAGATGCGCAAGGAAAAACCGCAGCTTCACGATCTTAGAGATTCGGGTGCAATTGAGCAGGATGCGGATATAGTCGCCTTCCTATATAAAGAAAAGAATCAGGACGCCGATAACGAATTAATCGAATTGATTATTGCAAAATTCCGCAACGGTCAGACAGGAAGTCTGGCTTTCAAGTGGGACGGCAAGTCTTTTGCCTTCTATCCCGAAAGCTATGAGAAAATTATGGCGCTTTCTACTTCTTCGGATAAATTGGACAAGTTCCCGAAGCAGCCGCCCAAAGAGCCGTCGGCTGAGCCAAACGGAGAAAACTAATATTTTCGGACAAAATTCTATTTTTATTAAACGCAAATGCGTAGTATTATTCGGAGTTATAATTTTTACTTAACGGTGCATTAGGTTTTAATAATCACAAAGGATTAATTATTTTGTTTATTATGTCGCAATACTATCAGTTTTGTGGTAAAATAATCGTGTAAAACACAAAAAACTAAAAGAGGTTATCTAATGAAAACAGCAATTGTAGGCGTGAATTGGGGTGACGAGGGTAAAGGCAGAATGGTTGATTTGTTCAGCGCTGAGTACGGCATAGTATGCCGTTATCAAGGCGGTAACAATGCCGGACATACCGTTGTCAACGACAAAGGTAAATTTATTCTTAATCTTTTACCATCGGGAATATTGCGTGACGGCGTAATCAACGTTATGGGCTCGGGTATGGTAATTGATATTGCGCACCTTGTCAAGGAAATGCAGAAGTTGCAGGATAAAGGTATTATAATCACTCCTGACAATCTCAAGATAAGCGATAAAGCTACAATATGTATGCCTTACCATGTATTGCAGGATTGTTTGGAAGAGGAAAGACTTAAAGATGCAAAATTCGGCTCAACCAAAAGAGGCATAGCGCCTGTATACGGAGATAAATATCTCAAAAAGACTATCCGTATGGGTGATTTGTTGAAGCTTAGCCAGTTAGATTCTAAGCTTGCCGGAATTATTGAATGGAAGAATCTGTTGATAGAAAAGGGTTATGGCGCAGATGCGGTTACTTTGGAGGGCTTGAAGCAGTGGCTAGTTGAATACGGTACTCCTTTGCTGCCGTTCATTACCGATGTAGGCGTGTTCCTTGACGTGGCGGTACAGCAAGACAAAAATATTATGTTCGAGGCGCAGTTAGGCGCATTAAGGGATATTGACTTCGGTATTTATCCTTATACGTCTTCCTCTTCGACTATCGCCGCATATGCTCCTATAGGCGCAGGCGTGCCTTATGCAAAACTTGACAAAGTTATCGGTATCATGAAAGCCTACGCCACCTGTGTAGGCGAAGGACCTTTTGTTGCAGAAGCATTCGGAGACGAGGCAGAAACACTCCGCAAAGCAGGCGGCGAGTACGGCGCGGCGACCGGAAGACCCCGTCGTGTGGGCGGCTTCGATATTCCCGCATCTAAATACGGTGTAAAAGTGCAAGGATGCAGTGAAATCGCGCTCACCAAGCTGGATATTCTTTCATACCTTGACAAAATACCCGTTTGCGACGGTTATATCCTTGACGGCGTATTGATTAGAGAGTTCCCTATCGTTTCAGATTTAGACAAATGCGCGCCGCATATTATATATCTTGACGGCTGGAAGACCGATATATCTTCTTGTACCAAGCTGGAAGAGTTACCCGAGAACGCGCGCAAGTATGTGGATTTTATTGAGCAGGCAGTGCAATGCCCGATAACATATATTTCGGTTGGGGCAGGAAGAGAGCAGTATATACCCGTTCAAAAATAAATAGTGTTGATTTTAAAAAAAATCAATGAATAAATACTCCTGAGCTGATAGGAATTGACAATAATTAATCCAAATACTCAAGAAATTGAGCTGTCAGTAAAAGTAGTAACATAAATATTACAATAGTTGAATTATTTGTTCAATTACAAATATATTATATTAGAACATATTTCTTATCCGTCAAACATAAAGTGGGGGAAATTATGAAATTTATCATAAAAAAGTTCTGGAAAGCCGTTGATAAAATGGACAAGAAGAGGATATCTTCTCAGACTGCGCCCCAAGGGTTGGTCACGCTAACGGATATTCCGTATATGGCTGGCGGCAATCCGATGCATACTCTTGATATATATTATAAAGAGGGCGTGACGGAGGCGCAACCCGTGATATTTGATATCCACGGAGGCGGCTGGGTATACGGTAGCAAGGAGCTGAACAAATATTTTTGTATGGACCTTGCGCTGCGTGGTTTTACAGTTGTTAATATTAATTACAGACTAACTACAGAAGCAGTTTTCCCTACATGCGTTAAGGATATTTTTGCCGCATTGGAATGGATATGTAAGGAAGGTAAAAAGTATTATGCGGATACTGATAAAATGTGTGTAGCAGGCGATTCTGCCGGCGCACATCTTGCCTTAATAACCGCAATAGTTACAAAAAACGCCGAATTACAACGCGAGCTGAACATCGCTCCGGTAGCGGATATTAAAGCGTTAGGGCTTATTTGCGGAGCATTTGATATAGAAAAATATATGAAATTGCGCATAATGAGAGGCTATCAAAAGCTGATATTCGGTGACGATTATAC
>SACC01000262.1 GCA_009928745.1 Clostridia bacterium | reverse complement strand
ATAAAGAAGCGGTGTTAAAGTTGATTATAAAATTGATGTTTAGTCTGAGCATAATAGTTTCTGCGGAAATTATAATTCTGTTTATCCGCGCAGGAGGCACATATGATGCAATACGCAATATCGTTGTGCATAAACACATATATCTCGGCTGGGGCGGCGCCAACCATGTAGGAGCTATACTTGCTCTATGCATTCCCGCCAACTTTTACTATATGCTTAAGTGCAAAAAGATCGGCTTTGCGTTCGTCATAATCGCTTTTATCCAATTCTGTCTTATGATTATGACACGCTCGCGCGGGGCGCTGTTATTCACTACCGCAGCGCTACCAATAATGTTTATATATGTGATGGTAAAATCAAAAAGAAAACTTCCCATCGGTATCACCGCCGCCGTATTAATTGCAGGTACATTAGCTATGATGCTGATATTCAAGAACTCAATAAGCGATGGTATCAATATTATGCTAGCTCAAGGCTTTGACGACAGCGGGCGGTTTGAGCTTTGGAAGCAAGGGCTGGATTACTTCAAGAATTATCCGATATTCGGAGTGGGCTGGGATATTGGCGTTGATCCGGATGATTTGGGCTGGTCACCGCTCACTTTCCATGCTATGTTTATTCAGATAATGGCTAGCGCCGGAGTCGTTGGAATGGTGTTCTTCGCGTATTATTATTGGGCAAGATACAGTACCTTTTTTAGGCGACGCACTAATGAAACCTGGACGGTTTTGGCAGGCATGCTATTGCTCGAAGCATACGGTATGATTGACCCAATATCGCTCTTCCCCACCACATATTTTTTAATGCTCGTAATGATGTCTCTTGCCGCAGAACAGGCTATGCCGGACGATATGAACAGGCCTATATTATTCGTCAAACAACCTTGGAAAAACTGGACGATTAATATGAAAGCCCGCAAGAATAAAGCGTAAATTAGTAATATAATTATATCTATTAACTAACCTTAAAAATATCACAATTATTGTGATATTTTTATTTTGGTATTGATATTAATATGTAAGCGCATTACACTATTATATAAAGCGTATATATTGACTAGCGTATTTGTTGTAAAAAAAATAAAATTATGCTAAAATATTTTTATGAAAAAAATCCTGATTGCGATATTACTGCTTATACCACTCATTGTGCTGCTGTCAATTAATGTTTCCGGTTTGATTATCTCTGCCGAAATAAGCATTAGCATTGAGAATATTACCTTAACGCATCAGGGCAATATGGTTACTTCTCAGCAAATTTTGCTTGAGGATTATATCAAAACCAACAAATCATACAAATTATTCGCCGATTATTATCCCCGTATCGCCCAAAACAGGGCAATTATCTGGCACAGCACAGATGAGAATGTGGCAACTGTCAAGAACGGCGTAGTAACTTTCCATGACTACGGCAGCGTAGATATTACCGCTACTGCAGCAAGCTATACGAGTATATCGGCAACATGTACCTTTTATGTTATTGGAGAGGAAATACAACGCATAGCGGTATCAGAATTCGGCGAGAACTCTTCCAAAACCGAATATTATATGAAAAAATACGAGGTGTTACCCTTAAAAGTCAGCGTAATCCCCAGCACCGCTTTAAGCAATAAAAAATTGGCATGGACAAGCAATAATACTGATGTTGTCGATGTAGATTCTAACGGCGTAATAACCGCAAAGAATATTGGTACGGCGTCAATTACAGTAAGCGCAGACGGAAAATCCGGCAAGAAAGTCACTCAGGTACTCACAATAGTAGTTGACGGTCAAATGCTCGCAAAAGCTGATACAGTCTATACTACACAAAGTTTATACGATTTATCTCCGTTACTTAATTACAGCGGGATAAGTTTATATATCGGCAATAATAAACAAAACGACACAACAATTGATATTGGCAACAGTGAGGAAACAATAATCAGGCTGACCAATGAAAATATTACCGAATACATAACGATTATAAAGAAGCAAACGACTTCTGCGCTCGTTTTTGAAAATATTAAAGCCTTACAAAGAGGTATTTGGCAGGATGATAATTATATTATGCAAGGCGGTTCGGATACGATATTGAAAGCCATTGCCGCCGAAGGCGCTCTGCCTAATAATCCATCAATAATATGGCAAAGCAATAATCTTGAAGTAGCTACTGTGGTTGACGGCAGAATATACGGTCATATTCCCGGTACTGCAGTAATTACAGCAAGCCTTGACGGGTATGAAAGCGCAGAGATTGAAGTCAAAGTTGCAACAGCCATTAGCTATATTCGGTTGAAGCTGGATAAGAACGGGGACAAACTGGGACTTGCTGAGGAAAGATTCTTTGGAATATACACTTGTACGGATAAGGTAGTAACAGATACGCTACCGATAGAGATATCCTCTTCCTATCCTAACGTGCTTGACACCCCCGACTACCAAAGGCTGTTTTATTATTACAGCAGTAACGAGGATTATGCAACGGTAGACGAGGATGGTATCATCACTTTTAAAAAAGCAGGCGCGAATAAGGATGTAACCATCACCGTTGCTGCAAAATACTCCAATCTTAACGCAAAGGATAGTTATACCTTCCATCTTGTTGACGGTATTAATATCGGTTACGGCTACGAACAAAACTTGTATGACGAAAAACTCGAAAAAATGCCCAGCTATGCGCCCTTTGACGATTTAATATATATTGCCAACGACTACAAAGATGATTAC
>SACC01000261.1 GCA_009928745.1 Clostridia bacterium | reverse complement strand
GTTGAACCCTGGCTGTTTTCGGTCTGACTTGTAGCAGTACTTGTAGCAGTACTTGTAGTATTGCTTGTATCCTGGCTGGTGCCTGTGCTTTCTTCATCGCTGGAATCTTCGCCCGGATCGATTATCGTGCCGGATTCTATAATTTCGATTTCGTTGAGGAATACGAACACACCACCGCTTGCCCAGCATAATTGTACTTTGCAATACTGAGCGGTTATCACGTCGAATTCTTTTTCTGCCCAATAAACTTCACCCGGTGTTCCGAGCAACAGGTCGCCCGCTTCGGTCCAATCGGTGCCGTTTGTGGAATAGGAAACAAGTATGAGTGCCGGTCCTGCGATACCGGAAGAACCCGCGCCGTCCCAAACGTTGGCGCGTACTTTATCCCATGACTTGGCTTCGCCGAAATCGAACACGACGGTACCGACGAAATAGTCGGTGCCTTCTATGTTTTCAACTGTTGTATTGTTTCCGGCATTTTCGCCGTTGTGATAGAAGCCATACCAGTCGCCCGTATAAGCTTGATCGGGAAGAGCGACTCCGTCATTAAGAGAAGCGGTATAAACGCCAAAACCTGTAGGATATGTAGCTGTAGCGCTAATGGCTAAATTACCCGCGCTGCTTTGTTCAGGAACAACCACACCCCAGTTGGTGTCTTCATACTGTTCATCAAGCGCGCAGTTCATGATTTCCTCGTCTTCGGCATCAAGTCCGGTGGCAAAGCCCTTGGACCATACCACGTTGCCGCCTTCGACTTCGCTTATAAGTATGGATGCAACCTTTACTGTGCCCGTGGCATTCCAGAAGCCCATTCCAATGGTAACCAAACCGACTGTGTCTGTGTATCCTTCTGTAATTGATATTTTTGTTGTAGCGCGTCCCGATGCATATGTAGCTTCAAAAGGATTAAATTGATAGCTGTATTCAGCCCAACCGCCGATAGTTGCGGTTTCGTCGCTGTATTTGGCAAAATCGGCGTAATTGATAAGGTAATCGAAATCATTATAATTTGTAGGATCGGGATAACAGTAATAGTTGGCATAAATAGAATTTTCTGTTACGGTACCGCCGCCTGTGCAATCATCGCCGAAATAAACATTCGCGCGGACATTATACATCTTGTTGGAAAACTTGCTGCCGTCAATTTGGAAATTGACATACGGCGTATAGGTGGAATCTGCTTTAAGCCAGAGATAGGAAGAAGGGCCTTCCGTTTCTGTCTCATCTGCAACAACGAAAATGCCGCAGACAGTAAGCACCATAGCCAACGCAAGAACTATCGCAAGGGTCTTTTTCATGTGATATTCCTCCATCATTTAATTTAATGCTAAGGATACGATAACATAAAAATTAACAATTGTCAATAGAAAAATTTATAAAAAGTAAATGTTTATAATAAAAAATATACATATATTACCTGTAATTTTGATATTTGTTTGTCTTGATTTTGTATTTGAAGTGATTTATCCTATATTTTGCATATCTGATATAATCCGTGCCGAAGAAAATGATAATATTTATAAAAGATGCGATAATTGCCGCTCTTATAGACCAATCATTAACAATAAAATCATAGGTCAAATACACGCAGCATACCCATGCCAACCATTTCGCTTTTACCGGAGCAATGAAAAACAGCATTATCTGGAAATCCGGAAAAACCGCCGCGAAAGCAAGAAACAAAGACATATTAAGGTATAGGTTTACGGTGTATCCTGTTATAAAGCCCGCCGCTATACTGCCGATAAGACCCAAAGAATAAAAAAGATTAAAGCGGAACGAGCCCCATTTGCGTTCCAGAGAAGATCCCATAAGCCAGTAAAAATAAAGGGCGAAAATTATGAATATCACGGATGAAGCGGGAGGCAGAAATATAAACGATATTATTCTCCATATCTGCCCGGAAAAAATCGCCGCTCTGTCGAACATCATTATTTTGTAAAGGCTGATGCCGGTATTCATTGCGTAAATGTAATCGAAGACATATACTATCGCCATCGCCCCGACGATGTAGCTTATAAGGTTCTGCGGTGAACGTCTTCCGAATCGGTTTTCGATTTTATCGAGTATTTTGTGATTTCCGTAAACCATACAAATGTTCCCTTTCTTTAGATATACGTTTTATATTACATTAATTTTGTTTTTATTTCTTAGTATAATCTTTAACAAAATATTAAAAATATTACTTTTATTGACAACATAGCTCCCGGATGATATACTTATTTTGATATAGGGGGTATGTCATATGAAAACAGGAGCGCAGCTTTATACAATAAGAGATTATTGTAAAGATTTAACTTCGTTTTCCGAATCGCTGAAAAAATTAGCCGATATCGGATACAAGTATGTTCAGATTTCAGGCACATGTAATTATGAAGCGCTGTGGTTGAAGGAACAGCTTAACGAAAACGGTCTTGTCTGCGTTATAACTCATACCGTTCCCGAACTTATAAAAAACGAAACGGAAAAGGTGACGGAAGAGCATAAGATTTTCGGATGCAACAACATCGGGATAGGATATTTCGACATAAAGAACGAAGGAGCCAAAGGCTTTGAAGAAAAGTTTTTTCCTGCCGCCGTTAAAATAAAAGAAGCAGGATGCTATCTTATGTATCACAATCACGCAAACGAATTTGAAAAGATAAACGGTAAAACACATCTTGCACATATGGCAGAACTATTTCCCGCGGATATTCTCGGCTTTACGC
>SACC01000260.1 GCA_009928745.1 Clostridia bacterium | reverse complement strand
ACATAATACGGTTATAATTATTTGATCCTATTAAAGTATTTTTCATTGAATCCGGGAAATACGCACCAAAGGCACCGCTTTCAATCAAAGCCCATGATGTTACGCCAGACACTCCTTTATTTTGTAAAAGCATATATGAAAGCATCAGCTCTTTTTCATCGTCCTTAGGCACTATCAGCGCCAAAGTTTCCTGACTGCCGAAGGTTTTTTCGATAATCTCACGGTTTATAATACCCTCGCTTTCTGGGCTTTGGCTTGATTTACTGCCGTAAACAAACGCGTTGCGGTTGGCGAAGAACGCGCAGGGTATAATTATAAGAACAGCAAGAACAGCTATTCCCCAGCGGAATTTATATATAAAGCGGGAAAGGCGTTTGGCGGAAAAGCTGAATGTTTTATGTTCGGAAGAAAGAATTCGCTTATCGAAGGCAACAATGATCCCCGGCAGAAGCAGAAAAACGGTGACAAGGCTCATTATAATAGCCTTTGCCATAACCAGCCCCATATCCAGCCCAAGTTTATACTTCATGAACATTATCGTCACAAAGCAGACGATTGTGGTGAGAGAGCTTGCGGATATCGGCGAAAAAGAACGTGTCAGGGCTTCCGCCATGGCGTCTTTCGCATTCTTACCGCTTTGACGTTCCTTTTTATAGCGGTTCAATAAAAACACGGCGTAATCCATCGACAGCGCAAGCTGTAGCACGCAGGCAACGCTGCTTGTCATGTACGAGACGTTTTCAAATATTATATTGCTCCCCATATTGAGCACTATCGCCGCAAGAATGGCGATTATATAGACGATCGGATCAAACCATGACGAACTGAGCAGGAATAATACGGCAAGAGCGATTCCCGCCGCCATAAGCGTCGCACTGATAATTTCGCTTAACTGATTTTGCTGCATATAATAAGCGGACGCGGAATTACCCGAAAGATATAGGTCATCAGAAACAGATGCTATGCTCTTGAGCGCCTTGTATGTTGATGATGAATAGTCGCTTTCGGTGAAGGATATCGTAAAAAGTGCATTGCCGTTCTTAAAAAAGCTTTCAATCTGCGCCGTAAAGGTGTTTATCATGATCGCATATTCGTTGCCGAGCGGCTCGGTCATGGTCGATGGGTCGCTGATATTAAGACTGCCGCCGGTTATTCCGTTTATGATGGACATCACCGCAATAAATTCGTTGTCGTCGAATTCGCTCTGCAGAGCAGTCAACGCATCATAAGCGGTGGCGCTTTCACTCTTCGGAAGCACATTAAGAGCACGCAGGATATATTCAACTTTTTTCGTGTCCTTTAGGTTTGATTCGCTGCTTTCGGTCAGCGGAAGCAATATATCGTCAAGCCACAGCACATTCGATACTCCGGCGGTTTTTATAATTTCCGACTTGACGGATAATATTTCCTCAATACTTTTACCCTTCAACATGGCGTATGCGCTGCCGCCGCTGCCGAATTCATCTTTCATAACATCAAGCCCGGCTTTGGTACCTGACGAATCGGGGAGATAAAAGGTATCGTCATAATTGATATTCGTAAATGGTATACAGACAGCCGCCGCAATCAATGCGACAGCAAACAAAAGGAAGAACAGCTTCCTTTTGCGTATAATTAACACGGCAATTTTTTTCATGTCGTTTATCAGCCCTCCTTGGGCTTAAATTTTCAATAATTTCCAATACTTATTAAACATGGTGTTGACAATCAAGCACATTAACAGTATAATAACACCATGTAATAAATGCAACCGACAGCTTCTTATCTTTTGGAGGATACAAAGCATTTTCGTGCAATGTGTTGAAAAAGCGACAATTATAATTGTAAACAATTTACGAATAACAAATACTGTCATGAAAGGGGAATATATATTGATTACCGACAGAAGAGTTAAATATACAAAAATGGTGCTTAAAGAAAGTCTGATAAATTTATTGAAAGAAAAACCCATCTCACGCATATCTATAAAAGCGATATGCGAAGACGCTGACATCAACCGAGCGACTTATTATTCCCATTATCAGGATCAGTACGATCAGTTAAATCAAATAGAGATGGAATTTATCGACGGAATAAACGCTTACCTTGACAGTTTAGCTGAAAATGCCGCTCCGGAAAATGTTATTGAAAGCCTTCTCAAATATATACTCGACAACCGCGAGCTCTGCTGCACGCTGCTGTCCCCGAACGGTGACATGCGCTTTGAGGAAAAGGTATCCGGCGTGGTACGCGATCGTGTTTTCGCGGTGTGGAAGATCAATCCGTCTCAAAAAAACACCCTTGACGATTATATTTACACCTATACTTTGGCGGGTTGTGTAGGTATAGTAAAAAGATGGCTGAACGACGGGGATATGCGTTATTCACCGCAGCAGTTCGGCAGGCTTCTTTACACGTTGAACTTGAATAATATAGACAACATTTTTAAATAAAATTGAAAAAAAGGCAAAGCAATGTTTTATTGCTTGCCTTTTTCGTAACAACAGTCTATTATCAGATCGGAGGGGATGAGAACAGATGAACCAAGTTGGTAAAAACATTAAAAATTTTCGTGAAAAGAAAAAAGTCACTCAAGAAGAAATGGCGCAGGCTCTGTTTATGACACGGCAGGCAATTTCAAATTGGGAAAACGGAAAAACCGAACCGGATATTGATACTTTACAGAAAATCGCAGATTTCTTAAATATCACTATGGAAGAATTAATCTATGGTGTAAAGAAGAAAGG
>SACC01000259.1 GCA_009928745.1 Clostridia bacterium | reverse complement strand
CGATAAAACCGTCGGTAAGGTCAAGGATACTCTCGGTATCACCGATTATATTTGCAACGTCTACCCGACGTTGATATACCTTTCGTCGGATATAACCGATTTCGGCGATGTGGACGGCGACGGAAAAAGCGAAAATCTTTCAAAGGTTGCCGACAGAATTAAGGTCGCGGAATGGTTTATCGATCTTGTTATAAATTCATTTGAAGATAAACATTACGAAAACATTCGTCTTTCCGGCTTTTACTGGTACAGGGAGGATATAGTATCCGGCGATGCGGAAACGCTCACCGGCATATCAGATACCGTCCACTCGAAAGGCTATCAATTCTTCTGGATACCCTACTATTCGGCATACGGGAATACCGACTGGGAATCCTACGGCTTTGACACCGCCTGTCTTCAGCCTAATTTCGCCTTCGACGATGTGACGCAATTTGCAAGGATTAAGCAGGCTGCCGACTTGGCAAAAGCCAATAATATGTCCATAGAGCTGGAAATATCCTGGCTGGTTCCCGCAAACGAGCTGTATCTGCGTAAATATTTCGCCTACCTCAAGGGCGGCGCCGATTACGGATATATGACCGACGCTATGCATATGTATTTTCAAAGCTATGACATATTCGGTATGGCGTGTCGTTCGGATATCCCCGAATACAGGCTTGTTTATGATTATACCTATCAATTTATAAAAGGCACATATGAAATTCAAGCGATAAATATAGCCGATGCCGTGTTTAATATTGCAAAAAACAAACCTTTCACGGGTTCATTTTCGGACGGTGAGGAAGGAAATCTGACCTTTGCGATTGATGTCAGCCCCGTATACGGTTCGGTTAAATGCAATTCAAACGGCACTTTTACCTATTATCCCGCAGCGGACTTTACGGGTACGGATACCTTTACCTATATCGTATCAAACGGAAGCGAAAATGTCGCCGGCACGGTGACGCTTAATATTAATTGATAACGGAGGAATACTTATGCAGCTTTACGGTGACGGATTACATGACGATACCGCGGCAATTCAAGAAAGGATAGATTCATCAAAAGTTTTTGAACTGCCTGTCCCGGAAAATTTTTATCTTATATCCAAGCCGCTTTGCGTGCATTCGGATTTCGTTTTCAAGGCCGACGCCAACACCGTTATCCGTCTGGCACCTAACAGCGATTGTATGATGCTCTGCGGGAACCACCTTAAAAACGTGGTAATTAACGGCGGTAAATGGGATATGCAGAACACGCTTCAGGCGCCGAATCCCCTTGTTACTTATACTTACGGGCAGATAAAGCATGACGATATGGACGACAGATATCTCGGCGTCGCCATGAGATTTTTTGACATTTCCAATTTTACGTTCAAAAACTCAACTCTCAGAAATCCCGTGACCTTCGGCGTTCAGCTTACTAAAATATTTCAATTTACTATCGACTCAATCACCTTTGATTATGACGTTGGCAACCCAATTCTCGGCACCATGGACGGTGTACATCTTGAAAGCGGATGCAGCTTCGGCAGGATCACCAACCTTAAGGGAAAAACCTTTGACGACCTGCTTGCTATTAATGCCGATGATTTTTATTACGGTGACATAACCGATATCGCCGTTGACGGAATATTTTCCGACGGCGGACATTCTGCAATACGCTTTTTGTCCTCGGGTAGCAACGTCAAACGTATTTCCGTGCAGAATATTTTCGGTACGTTTTATCAGTATTGTATCGGCATTACAAAATATTATTTTTTAGGCGATAAGACAAAGCGGGGACAGTACGATATGATATCTATCCGCAATATTTACGCTTCCAAGCATTACAGGTACCCCGATTTTTACACGCCCGAAAGTTATGTTTATCCCTTAATATATATTGAAAAAGAATTGGATATACGCAATCTTTTGATAAGCGAACTTCACCGCCGCGAAGATGAAACGGATGTGGAAACTATTTTTGTCGACAGCGACACCGTTATCGAAAATCTGTGCATAGAAAACTGTTCCTATGAAAACAAGGTCGGCAATGCTCCTTTCCTTGTAAACAGAGGACAGATAAAGCAGCTTAAAACAGATAATATCAACCTTTACGGCGATAATATCAGATTTATGTAAATGCCTTCATAGAACAAAGGAGCATTATAAAGATGAAAAGAATATTTGTATTTCTATTGGTTTTATTGTTTATTATACCTTCATTATCCGCATGTGAAAAAGCAGAAGTTCCCGGCGTTTCTGAAGAAACTTCATCAAAAATAATACCGGTTAATTCTGAAATAATACAGATTAATATGGAACAAAAAACTTTTTATTTTTCGGAAGATAATATTCAAGAAAAATTAAAGCTTCAGGGAAGATATTCATTTACCAATCAAGGACTTACATTTGATATGGTATGTGAAACGCTCGAATTTAACGCATACTGCATGGATGATGTGAAAATAAATCTTACAATCCAAAGTCTTGTTGATGATTATTGGAATTGCTATTTTACAGTTTTTGTTGATGATGTTCAGCAAGAACGCATTGAAGTTGAATCATCATCCCTTGAATCCGAAATTAAAGATATGACAATTGCAACAGGATTATCCGAAGGAAATCATAGCTTTAAAATTGTCAGGCAAACAGAATCATCTTCTGTCCTTGTAGTTTTCAAGAGCTTATCTATAAGCGGCGAATTAACGGAAAAACCGCAAAACAATAATTTGTATATTGAATTTTATGGCGACTCAATTACTGTCGGGATGGGTAATCTGATCCTGCATAA
>SACC01000015.1 GCA_009928745.1 Clostridia bacterium | reverse complement strand
CAGATAAAGAATATACCATTAAAATCTACGCTTACACTTATGGTTGGCGATAATTATGCAGCGGTAGGCGACGCAGTGTCAATGCCCTTGCCGCTTAACGGCTCGGGAATAACCAACTCGATAGCGGCGGGCAAGATGCTTGCGGAAACAATAATGGAAGCAGATGCGCAAGGCAGAGAGTACAGCGCGGCGTCTCTATGGAGTTATCAAACTAAGTATTTTAAGGAGATCGGCGCTAAAATGACAGGTATATACATGATGAAAAACTGTTTACTTAATTATTCGGTCAAAGCGCTTAACTTTTTGTTCGAGAGGCAGATTATAACGGCGAAAGAGCTTGGAGCAGGTTCTACAGGTAAAGAAATTGTAATGACCAAGAGAGACTTGTTCGACAAAATCAAGCGTGGCATTACCCATCCTATAAGTCTTCTAAAGATCAAGAATGCGGGTGTTGCTTCAAGGACAGTTAAGCAAATCGCGATGGATATACCCGAAGTTTACGATAAAGTAAAGGTTGAGGATTGGCGATATAAACTAGAGACAATACTCAAATAGTATGCAGGCGGCAATAATCAAAAAGCTTGATAAAGCTAAGACTGCAGAGTATGCCGCAACAGTAGTTGCAGAGCATTTTGGCGGGAATGTGTTATCGGTAAAATACTTGGGCGGCGGTTCGTACGGGATGGTATACAAGGTAGTCCTTGACAAGTCGCCGTATATTGCCGTTGCTAAAGCGTTTAAGGTTAATGAATTATATAGAATAGAGGCGGCAGGGCTTATTGAATTGAGAGCAAGCACCACAATGAAGATCCCCGAAGTATATTTCACTTACGAAAAAACAGATAAGATACCCGTTGATTTTGTATGTATGGAATATATAGATGCTGTTAATTGCTTGACTCACGTTGCTTTTTTATTGAACTCAAAACGCAAAAAACTGTTATTCGCAGAAAAGGTTGTTGACGCGCTGTTGCAAATACATAGCAAGCCTCACGAAAAATTCGGGGATATACTTAATCCCGTATACGATAAATGGCTGGATTATTATCGACCGTTCGCCGAGGATATAAAAACCACGGCTAACGAGCTGGTTAAGGCAGGCAGGTTGGAAGCGTATATTGCCGATACTCTAAATGCGGCGTATCGGCAATTCGATTCTATATTTTCCGAAGAGGTCAAGGAGGCTTCGCTTATACACGGTGACTTGAACGTTATGAATATAATGTCTACAAAGAATCAACTAGAGCCAGTAGCCTTTATAGACCCGCTTGAGCCGAAATACGGCGACAGGGAGTACGACTTGTTTCAGTTCAATAATTTGACAGGCAAATGTTTTGGATTATATGATATGTACAAGCAAAAATACGCAGTCAGTAAAAACTGCGACATAAAATGCGCCTTTTATGGGTTATATAACGAAGTTTACGTATTTATTAAGACGGGCGCAATTGTAAAATTGATAATGAATCCTCTAATCAAAAATATGAAAAAACAACTAAAAAAATTAGAAGCACTTCAAAATATGCAGTAACTTATAATTTAAAGGTTCGGACAATATCCGTTTTACTAATTAATACCGTAGGTGCCTGTTGTAGTATCAAGAAACAAAGCGATTTTTGGTTGAATAAAGGTGAACAATATAATCAAAACAAAGGTTATTATCGCAAGCGCAAACAAGATTTTTGAGCTATAAGTTTTTTTGCAAGTCAAAATTTTGTAGGAAACTAAATTCATTAGCAATACAATCGTAAGAGATAGCATTATATCCAGTACCACTACATGAAAGCCCAGAATGCCCGAATAGGTATAAAAAAAAGTTATCATCAAAGGTATTGCGACAACTAGCGGAAGACTTTTTGCAAAAATGAAATTTTTGTTATCTTTAAGGAAAAAATATTCAATTATCGAGAAGAACAAAAACGGGATAAAAAGCAACTTACTATGCTCCCACACGCTTTCGTTAGTAGGAACAAATGGCGCGAACAACAGGCTTTCCCCAGTCCATTCGAATATAAAATGATTAATCACGCTGAAGACTAGACAAAAAACCAGAGATGCGAATTCAAACCAAAATATGCGCTGCTTATTTTCAAACTTTGATATATCCATATTATTAATATATTTAATAATTAGCAAAATAAAACACTATTTGGCAAAATTATAGTATTTTTTTGTATATAATGCTATAATTATAAAATTATTGAGGCGGACATATGGACGAGAACAGCAAAATTATGAAGTACAGCGGAAAAATTAAGCTCGGCGAAAAGGCAGCCTTTACCGTCGGAGAACTATTTGGCGGCGGCGGAGTCGCGCTGCTTGATACTTTTTTCTTCACTTTTTTAACTCTTATAATAAAAATTGACGCAGGTATTGCAGGCACAATTATTATGCTAGCGAAAATATGGGATGCGATATCCGATCCGCTTATGGGTACAATATCGGACAATACCCGAACAAAGCTTGGCAGGCGCAGACCATATATCCTTGCTTCCTCTGGTCTTATAATAGTGGCACTTATATTATTGTTTATGCCTGTTATGAACTGGGCGTATACTACAAAAATTGTATATGTTGTGCTTACATATATTCTTTATAGCACGGTATCTACAGTATTCAATGTACCGTACTTATCCTTGTCCGCAGAGATATGCGAAAATGTCAAAGAACGCAGTAACATGAATATGGTTAGGCTGATATTAGCCGCCTTAGCCGGCGCGATATGCTTTGTCGTTATTGATTATTTAATAGGATTGCACCGCGCCGAAACGATTAATTCAACGCAAATCAGCTTTATTGTATCGCTTGGCTTCGGGATATTCTTCGCTGTTCCTGTGCTTTGCACCGGACTATTTACCAAAGAGCGGACGCCGCTCCCAAAGAATAAAACGAAATTCAGCTTCAAGAACTTCACCAATACTTTCAAACTTAAATCCTTTAGAAGGTTGTTAGGAATGTATGTGTTCAGCTTTGTATGTAACGCTATCATTCTTAATATCCTAATTATTTTTGTATACAACGTTTCCGGTGGCGCGGCAATAAAAATATTAGGCTTAGGCTTGTCCACCGCTGTATTTATGGCAATGCTGATATCTGCAGGAATAATGATGCCTATTGTTATGCTTATGCTTAACTTAAAGATTCCTAAGCCGGTAATTTTTATGCTTGGTATCCCGTTGTTTATCATAGGCGCGGTATCGCTTGCGTTTTTTCCGTCGGGCGCAGATTACAAGCTTATGCTTGTGTGCGCTGCCGTTGCAGGTATAGGATACGGCATGGTGCAGACGATACCCTGGCTGTTGTTCCCCGATATTGTTGACGTCGCCGAATTAAAGTCTGGTGACCGTAACCCCGGCGCATATAACGGCACAATGACTTTCTTTAAGAAATTCGCTTCGGGTCTTGCGGTATTCATGATAGGCATAGTCTTGCAGGGTACGGGCTTTGATTCGGACTTGGGCACTGCCGCCCTGCAGCCCCCAAAGGCTTTAACGGGAATGCGCTGCGTGCTTGGTGTATCGGTAGGCGTATTTATGGTGCTTGCTTTTGTCTTTGGATATTTAATCAAAATTACCACAAAAAAGAGTGAGCGCATAAGATTCTTTATAGATAAGCAAAGAGCAGAGACGCTCAACTGTATGACAGACGAGGAACAGCAAGAATTAGAGACACTTAAAAAGGAGCTTTTTTGATGGAATTCAATAAAATACCGCTGACGAGAATTGCAGCGACACTAGCCGAGGTTATGGGAATATCCCCGCCCGAATCGAGCGAAAAGCGTATCGACGCGCTTGCCGAGTATATAGCTAAGCGCACCTTAACCGGCAAAGTTGACAGAGTGCTCGTCTTTAATCCGGACGCTATAGGACAGTGGATATATGAAAAGTATATTGAAAAATTCAGTCCTATTATAAAATACGCGCCACATGTTCAGCCGATGTTAAGCGTAATACCGCCCAAAACTCCCGTGTGTTTTGCCAGTATTTACAGCGGCGCCGAACCGTCAGTGCATAAAATTGACCGTTACACCAAGCCTGTCTTAAAGATTGATACTATGTTTGATGCGCTAATCCGAGCAGGTAAAAAGCCGTGCATTATATCAGTAGCCAATCAAAGCATGGATAAAATATTCAAAGAAAGGGATATGGCGTATTACAGTCTGTCATATGACGGCGAGGTAATAGAAAAAGCGTTAGAGCTGATTGAAAGGGACGAATACGATTTTATTGCCGTATATAATCAAGAATACGACGATTGCATGCATCGTACGCATCCGCAGTCCAAGTGTTCGCTTGCAGCGCTTGACCATTACGCGGCGAATTTTGAGCGGATGGCAAAGGCAGTTATGCAATATTGGGGTGAGCACGATACTCTGCTTGCTCTAATAACTGACCACGGCGTCCACCGGGAATGGTTCGGACTAGGTCAGCACGGAAAGAATATTCCAAAAGATATGAACATAGCGCACTTTTACGGCGTTATTCCCAAAAATATAGCAAAATAGATAATGACCGATGCAATTAGTGCAAACAACAGAAATATAAAGGATAAGCAAGAATAATGGAAGAAGCAGCATACAGACAAAACGGAGCGCTATATTCGCTCAAAGAAGACATTGCCAATGCAGTTACCCACGCAATCGGCGCAGTAGCCGCAATAATCGGCACGGCGATATTGCTCGCAATATCAATAAGGCAAATTGATAGTTTCAAAATCGCTAGCGCGGTAATATACGGCTTCGGGCTGATTACCTTATTCACGATGTCTTCGTTATATCACGCAATTACCAATCAAAGTGTAAAAAAAGTATTCCAAAAATTCGACCATACTTCGATTTCACTGTTAATTGCAGGCTCATACACCCCCTATACTCTCGTGTTATTGCGGGGCAGCGTGATGGGTTGGATAATCTTCGGCTTAGTGTGGGGACTCTGCATAATGAACATTGTGTTAAAAAGTATAAGCATCAGTAGATTCGATAAAATATCTATGGCGTGCTATTTCCTTAGCGGCTGGATAATCGTATTTGCATTTCCAGCGATATTAAAGAATATTGAGTTAGGCGGTTTGATTCTGCTGATTGCTGGCGGAGTTGCGTATACAGGCGGCATTTATTTTTACAGTAAAGCCAAGATTTATTATATGCATACTGTATGGCATTTCTTTGTATTACTAGGCGCAATACTTCATTATTTTAGCGTGTTGTACTATGTGTTTATATAGCTAAAGACGCCTTACGTTGCAATACACATTTCAAAAAATGCAAATAATTTTTAGTTTTTTATTGACAAATACATAATATATGTTATTGTTAAAATATATTAGTATGCATTTTCATGCGCAAAATTTGGTCAGGGAGTAATAATGATGTATAATAACAACTCATTAAAGAATAAGAAAAATGCAACAACTTACAAAACATTTTTTTTAATAATTGCTATTCTATTGGTAGTTGTTGTCAGTCTGGGGATATTAGCAGGATGCAAACCTAAGGACGACGGCGACAAGACTGAGGTTGATAACAGAATAATTGCTTTTGGCAATGCGTTTGTTGAGGCAGTAGGTGAAATTACTACCGAAGGCGGGACAATCGAGATAGACAATACGGATTCAGCGCTTAACGGAATGAAACTTATCGTACCCGAGCTAGCATATAATGCGCCAATTAATTTTACGATTAGTTCATACGCAATTTCTGCTCACAAACTTGGCGCGGAGTTTAATCCGATAACTCCTGTTATTGAAATCAATAACGGGCATGAGTTTTCCAGAGAGATTATGAAGCTCGAGATACCCCTTAGCGCTACTAATACTTTTCCGATGGGATTCTATTACGACGAGATAACAGGCTCTGTCGAGGCAATACCTACACTGCAACTTGATGATGACAAAATTACTTTGGGAGTGAAGCATTTTTCCAAAATTGTGGTAAGTGATATTTCTTTATCAGTATTCCAAAATCTTAGTAATATCAGCGGCTCGGATTATGATTCAGGATTTACTCCGCAGCTTGACGACTGGCAATATACTAATTACGGCTCAGCAATCGCAGGCGGCGGTCATTGCGGTGGACAATCGCTTACAATGGCGTGGTACTATACGCAAAAGCATATTGCAGAGGGCGCGCCAAGGTTATACGGCAACTTTGATAATAACGATGATACAGATACACCGGGCTTATGGCAGGATGACAATAACGCTTATCGGTTTTCCTCAGTAGTGCAGGCAAATGCAAATTGGAGCTCTCAGTATTGGATTGATTTTATCAATTTTAGCGTCGCTAATCCGGATAAGACCTTTCAAGCGTTCGCTTATTCAATAAGGCAGACATCATCTCCTCAATTCATGGCGATATTCCCTGATTCGCCAGTTACTGGGCACGCAATAGTTGCCTACAAGGTCGAGGGTAATAAGATTTATGTAGCTGACCCCAATTATCCGGGTCAAACGGACAGATATGTAGAATACAATCCAGCTACGCAAACCTTCTTGCCTTATTCGTCAGGCGCTAACGCGGCAGACATATCACAAAACGGGGCAACAGCATATACAAAAATTGTCTATGCTGCAAAAGGGGCGCTTATTGATTACCGTTATATTGAAGAGCAGTATAACAATATGGTTGACGGCACTATTGGCGACAGCGAGTTTCCCCAAACAAATATTGAAATTATGACAAAATATGATACCGATCAGTTATTATGGGAGTTCGAAAAGTGCAAAAGAGAAATAAAGCTTGGCTCATCATTTAAAAGCTCATTGCCGCTAGATGAAGAGAGAACGATAATAAAAGTTACTCCTTTGGCTAGCAATCTGGTCTACTCACTTTATTTAGAAGACAATATATTGCCTGTACAAAATCCCACAATAGTCAATATTAATAACAGTCTTGGCTTTCTTGTAGATTGGATTACAGGGGTAAACGAATACGGTATACTTGTAGAACAATATAATGACGGTTACTATGACTATGTGGATTTTATCCGCGTAAGAATAATCATTCAAGACAGCAATCCGATAACTACCATTATATTCGACGCGGCAGGAGGCACAGAGAAAGTGCCTGTTACTCAGGAAGCAGGTAGTGTTTTAACAGCGCCTACTGATCCTACGAAGCTAGGCTACGATTTTGGCGGATGGTATAGCGATTATACGCATTTTAATCAATATGTGTTCGCCACAATGCCTTATGAAGACATCGCATTGTATGCAAAGTGGATAGACGCTGAACTGCAAGAAGATATCGAGGGCACGTATTATTTATACACTATTGATGGAAGGACAGATTGGGGTGTAGTAGAATATCAATATTATGATATTAATAGTAATGGCACATACAGCGAAGTCTTTAAGGCGATAGCAGATAGTAATACAATTAATGACAGCGGGACATGGTCGCTTAGCGGTGATGTTGTTACCTTTGGCAACAATAACGGAACATATCAAGTTATAGCGGACGGCGAATATCTAAAGGATTTACCGGGAGAGAGTCCATACTTTGTATATAAAAGACATACTCCTTTGGATATCACAGTGTCAGTATCCTTTGACAGTAGAGGAGGAACGCCTGTTAATCCGATTACAGGGAAGCCAGGAACTTCGCTTGCCGCGCCGACAGCGCCAACAAGAGACGGATATCGTTTTGGCGGATGGTATAAGTCAACTGACTTTTCAATACTATACTCTTTCGGGTCAATGCCTAACC
Source organism: Clostridia bacterium (assembly GCA_009928745.1). Taxonomy (GTDB): domain Bacteria; phylum Bacillota; class Clostridia; order Christensenellales; family CAG-1252; genus SACC01. Next base: position 6,515 of record SACC01000015.1, on the reverse strand, counting down.
GCAATATTACAGTATATGCAAAATGGATTGAAGCAAGCGCAAGTCAGAATGTCAAGTTGATATACGCATTCCATAGCAATTACAGCTATAACCCGAGTATATATGAGTTTGAATACTATCCCGGCGAGGCATTTCCTTATGCCCACTTGGATTATTGGACATTTATACCTTCTGGTTACTTTTTCTTAGGTTACTTTACCGATTCGGCTTGTACCGCTCCCTTAACTTATGACGTGGTACCGGATCACGATGTGTATATCTATATAAAACTGCAATTAATGACCGAAAATGATATGCTTGGAAGATATTACAAAAATGAGGAAAAATTATTCAGCTATCTAGATTATCATTATATAGAGTTTTTATCAGGAGGCGTATTCAAGGTAGGATATAAGCGTAACGATCCCGATCTGATTGTTGTTAGCGAAGGAACATGGACTAGTAGAACCGTTAACGGCATTATAGTTTTTGATGTGGATCCGCCGAGCACTTCTTTTAACTTTACTGCAAGTTTTTATGAAGATAGCGTGAGTTGTCCCAATTACGGTTCGGGCGGTACTTGGTATAAGGAGCCATTTATCCGCGAATAAATTACTAATTATATGTGAGGTAAAATTATGTTATTTTTAAGTTCTGCAGGTGCGCTCATCGGGGTGATAGTGGCACTAATAGGCGTAATCGCGGTAATAATTGCGGTTATAGTCGTTATGGGCAATATGAAAAAGCAAAAAAATTTGCCGATTGTAACGGTGGAAGCAAAATTTCTTGGCGCAAAATCCAATACCAGATCGGTAAATGAGAATTTTACATCGGAGACCGTTGATAGATTCAGCGGACATCAGATAACATCTAATTATATAGAGTTTAAGCCAAAACAAGGCAAAAAGCTGTCTTTTAAGGTTAAGGGCAAAATCGCCATTAAGTATAATGACGGAGATACGGGCACATTAACATATCAGGGCTATAAGTTTTTGGACTTTGTTGTGAAGGAAAGCGGCTTAACGCCAAAGGTCCAAACACCTAAAAAAGGTAAAACGGTATTGTTTTACGGCGAGGCGGAAGGGTTGGATGTTATGGTGTCCAGCAAAGAACGGATAAAATACACACTTCAGGATATGGAAAACATACTTGCAAAGCTTCCGCAAGACAGCAGCGATTGGTTCTTTGTGCTAAAAAAAGCAGACGGAGCAGAGTTGATGGTCGAACGGTCTGGAGAGACCGATGTATTATGTACATTGAATATCGGACGGGAAGAGACGGAAAATACTATGAGTTATGCAGATATGATTAGTTATGTAAAAGTATTTTTTCAAGATATATAATAAAGTTAGTACGTAAGTGATTTTTTAATAAGGGATTTATAGATGAAAAAAGAATACGGAAAAAGACAAGATTATCCGACAAAGGTTATTGCGGACGGAATATATTACATAAGTGATTTTTTGGCGACAGATTGCTATCTCATTATAGGTACGGAGCGTGCGTTGTTAATCGATGTGGGCACGGGTTACGGAGATATGCGAGGATATATTGAGACCTTGACAGACTTGCCAATTGACGTAGTGTTTACTCATATTCATCCCGACCACATCGGCGGAATGGGACAATTCGAGAAGGCGTACGCGCATTCGGCGGATATCCGTTACGGCTACAAATTCTATTCGAGGTTGTGGCTTAGAAAACTTTTTAAGTTCTTGAGCAAGGGAGTCGTTGACCCGTCAATTAGCGTTAAGGATGTCGTTCGCGGCAGATACAAAACAAAGCTTATTCCTATTGAAGATAATCACATTTTTGACTTGGGCGGCAGGAAGGTCACATGTAAGCATTTTGCCGGACACACTAGCGGATCCATTATATTACTTGACGATAAAACGAAGCATATGTTCGTAGGCGATAACTGCTGCCCGTCCCCCTGGGCTTTTTTACCTAATTCCGTGCCGCTGTATGAATGGACGCATAACGCCAAGAAGATATTAGCGTTAATGGATACATATATCGCGCACTGGGGTCACGAGGGCGGAGATATAAAGAAAGAAGTTTTTGCAAAAGCTATAGAGTTTGCGGATGAAGTTATCAATAACCAACCCAAGAACACTTTTTTGCCAATAATAAAATTCTATCCCTTTAACGACCGCGTCAACGGTAGTATAGTCTACCGCAAAAGCAATGTATATAAAAGAAGATAACAATGTTTACATCACACCATAATATTTGGTTAAAGACTAATTTTTATGGTAAATAAAACTATAATAACGATAGCAAAATATATAAATCATTATTTAGAATAATTTATTGCATAACTAATATAATTATTTTCGTATAAAACAGATAAAACTTACGGTTTCTTGCATACAAAACTTATGTCGCCTTGCTGCGTGATGCGCAGAACAACGGCGCCGTTCTTATCGGTGCGCATTGTGGTTATATTGCGCGCTTTAAGCCTGTCTAAAAGCTGTTTTTGAGGATGAATAATATCTATTGCTCCAACGCTGATTACCGCATATTCGGGAGAGATGAACTCTAAAAAAGCTTCGCTTGTAGAGGATTTGCTGCCGTGGTGACCGACCTTTAGTACATCGCAGTCAATACTATCAAAGGGAGCTAAGCTCATAAAAAAATCCTCACTGCTAAAATCCGCATCGCCGGTAAACACAACTTTTCTGTCTGCATATTCAAGAATGGCAATCGGCGAAATCTGGTTCTGTATCTCGGAGTCGGTTTTTGGAGTAATCATCGAATAAAAGCCCTCGGAGCGGCAATAAAGAGTCAGCTTGTAGCCTTCGCCGATTATCTCAAGAATATCAATATTATAGTTGATTTGCGCATTCGTTTCTTTCATCATTTCCGCATAAAAATCCGAATAGCTGCCAGTATCCACCTGCGACGGGGTAAGCTTTGGCACATAAAAGGAATTAATCGTGTAATTTTTTATAACGGCGTCAAGCCCGTTGCAGTGGTCTCTGTCCGCATGTGTAAGCATAAGATAATCAATTACCCCGTTATTGATTGTCAAATGCGAGAGATAACTCAAAATGTAAGCGGAGGGCGAGAAGATAAGACTGCCGCCGTCCATTATCATGCGCTTACCGTCAGGGAATTCAATAAAAATGCCGTCGCCTTGCCCGACATCCATAAAATGAACTATCAAATCCCCTTCAGCGCGTGTAAAATTCAAAAAGTCGAAAGCGCCAGGGGGAGTGATCTCGGGTTCGGGCTCGGTCGGTTGCTCTGTGTCAGTATTATTTCCGATTGTGTGTACAATGGGGCTAGCGCAAGCAAAAAACGCTAGGGTAATTACCATGCATAAAAGTATTGATAAGTATTTAATGAGTATATTTTTTATAACGCTTCTCCTGTTCAATTTTTTTACATAGGGTTATTAATATTGCTATATTATTTATTATTTTTATACTTTGCTTTATAGGCTAAAAACTTTTTGTATTCCATATTCAAGTAGATTTTTTTCACGAACGGGAAGAATTTGAATATTATCTCTGAAAAGATGAAAAGTTTTGACGGATTAACTGATTTTTTCTTCTTCTCCAAGCCTTTTACCATTGCTCTCGCGACAACATCCGCGCTTTGTACTGGGAACGCCTTTTGGAATCCTTCCTTGAAAAAAGCGGTCTCGGTAGCTATCGGATACAAACAGGTTAGCGTAATATTCTTCTGTCGCTCAAGCCTTAGCGCTTCTTGGAAGCCGTTAAGCGCAAACTTTGAGGAAGAATATACAGCGTAGCCTGATATTGCCATTTTGCCGATTGCAGATATAGTTATTGCAAAATGACCTTCTCTGCCGTTAAGATATTCGCGGTACTTCTGATACGAATACATTACCGATATAACATTCGTGGAATACAGCTTTTCAACTCTTTCCCAGTTAACATAGTCGAATTCTTCATAATATCCGAATCCAGCGTTACTGTAGAATATGTCAATGACGCCAAGACTGGTAACCGCATCTTCAAATAGCTTATCCACATTCTGCTTAGTTGAAATGTCACATTGATAGGGTATAACCTTGTCTTTGTCAAAGCCTTCAAGCGCTTTCATGTTCCTGCCGACAGCGAATATCTTGTTGTCGCCTTTGACAAGTAACTTCAATACTTCTAATCCTATACCGCTTGTTGCGCCGGTTAATACTATTCTTTTACCTGTTAACATATATTCCTCCGTTTGTTTTATATTGATTAGTGTAGTTTTAGATTAAACTCGCCTTTGCTTATGTTTGAATATTATTTACTATTTTTTTGAACCTACATAAGGAAAGATTAATTTAATTAATATATTATAGCATGGCGAATATTAATTTACAATCCTGATAATCTGTATCGGAATGGACAAAGCGTCGTTTTTACCACCGCGCTTGCTAATGCCAAGCAGATAGCTTTGATATTTATCAGCACAAACTTTCTATACCTAATTAGTATAAATCAAGATAAAAAGATTTTTAGAGCAGTAAAGATTATATATAAGTTGATTTATCAGCGTAAATAATATAAGATACTGACATATATGGAAAAGATTAAAGTAATGTTTGTATGTCACGGCAATATATGCCGTTCTCCGATGGCGGAATTCGTCTTAAAGGATATGCTTAAGAAAAAAAGGCTTGAGGATGCTTTTACCGTACAGTCATCTGCGACAAGCACCGATGAAATAGGCAGCGCGGTGCATTACGGTACTAAGACAAAGCTTGGCGAACACGGTATAAGTGTCGCCGGCAAATATGCGGTACAGCTAAGAGCGGATGATTACGAAAAATACGATTATTTTCTCGGAATGGACGGCGCGAATATCCGCAATACGCTAAGGATTCTTGGAGGAGACAAGGATAAAAAGGTTCGTCTGTTTTTGGATTATACAGCTAAGTCAAGAGATATAGCCGACCCTTGGTACACAGGCAATTTTGAGGAAACTTACAAAGACGTTGTAGAGGGCTGTGAAGCATTCTTGAAGTACCTTGCGGATAGTAAGAGAATTTATTAATCAGTATTGAATACGCTTTAGCTATTGTTGGTGAAGAAATCAATATGGATTTTAAGTAATTAATTGTAATTGCAACTTAAATAAATATCCAATAAATAAACATATTAAGGAATAAATTAGTGTTTAAAAAAGACGAATACGCATTACCTATTCAAAGACTGATTGACGCTGTCGATAAGAACACGGCGGTAAATTTTGCGATATTGTGCGCCGAAAGAGTTTTGCCGCTATATGAAACGCAGTTTTCGGAAGAAAAGCGAGTAGCGGACGGAATTGCCGCCGCGTATCAATATCTGAATAATACAATTGGCGTTAGCCAAGCGCGAAAAGCGGCTTTTGCGTCGCATTCGGCGGCAAGACTTGCGGAAAAGGGAAGCGCAGCGCGCGCTGCTGCCCGTTGTTGCGGTCATACCGCCGCAACCGCGCATTGTAAAGAGCACGCTATTGCGGCGGCAGCGTACGCAGCTATCGCTATCGAGATAGCAGAGGGAAGCGAGGGAAAACTGAAGGAAAGGGAAATGCAGCATAACACGTTACTTAACTTAGCTGAAAGAAAATAGATTACGCGCTATTGAATAAGCGGCGGTTTTTTGATATAATCACAATATAAAGAACTATTGGCGTTAGGAGTATAGATGAAAAAGGGTAAGCAAAGGAGTATAATAGCTATTATTGCAATGTTTGCTCTTGCATTCATGTTATCTTCTTGTTACAGCGATGGGCTTCAAGTTACTAGCTACATTGATTATAACGCAATTAATGCTTATGAGGTAATAATTGACGACAATGACGATGTGCTTGTGTTAATGCCTAAAGATAAGGATTACCGCTACGGCTTAATCTTTTATGTGGGCACTTTTTTACCTCCGTCCGATTATCCTTATATTATGCAAGCACTTGCCGCGCAAGGGTATTTATTAGTAATACCAAAGGTAAAGAACAATACTGCGTATTTGAGCTACAAATCAAGCGAAGCAGCCTTTGATAATTATCCTGAAGTATCGTTTTTTGTCGGCGGTCATTCGCAGGGAGGCGGCGCAGCGCTTAAGCGCGCGTATGAAGAGCAGGATAGAGTGTTGGGCGCAGTTTTTTATTCGCCTTTATGTTATAATAAGGACACATTGAAAGATATAGCGATGCCGTCGCTGCTTATAGAAGCGCAAAACGATAAAGTATTGACAACAGCAATGAAAGCGGATGCGCGCTCGAGAATGCCGCAGGAAGTTACTCAAATAATGATTGAAGGCGGCAATCATATGGGATACTGCGGGAGCACCTTCCCCTTTGACGGAGCACTTGCGATGACAAAACCCGAAATGCAGCAGATTGCTGTAATACATACTTTGGAATTTATGATAGATATAATTAACGCGGCCAGTGAAGCTGTCGTGGGAGAATAAGTTGGATAACAACATTGATTCAAGAATACACCTGTATTGCGAAAAGGAAGAACGGCTAAATACGTTAACGCACGGCATCTCGGCGCTAATTGCCTTTGTAATGCTAATAATGATGGCGGTTAAGGT
>SACC01000258.1 GCA_009928745.1 Clostridia bacterium | reverse complement strand
ATGCCCTACTGCGCGACATCAATCGCAAATTCGGCACTACCTTCGTAATAATCACCCATGACCGACGCATAGCCGAAAAGGCAGACCGCAACATCGACATCAAGGACGGCAGAATTAACCTTGATATTATAAGGTAATTAATAAGTCTTTATTTATGAAAAAGAAGAAATAGTATGTGACTAATCTCTATATGCTCAAAACAACTTTTTCGAATATTGTTCCTACCGCAAAAATAGTAAAAGCCGCTACTTAAATAGGACTATAGTATCATATATTAATCAATTAATAACGATATGCTCTATATTTTTGTAACTACCGATTTAGTAAAGACCTTTACAATACTTGGATCGAATTGCGTACCAGAACAATTATTTATCTCTACAATTGCCTGCTCTTTTGTCATCGCTTTGCGATACGCTCGGTCGCTTGTCATCGCATCATACGCATCCGCTATTGAAATGATTTTTGAAAATAACGCAATATTATTCCCCTGTATATTATTAGGATAGCCATTACCGTCAATCCGCTCATGGTGCTGCAAGCTATATTTTGCCATTGACTTAGTTTTGTCCATGGACAACAATATATCATAACCAATCTTACAATGATTCTTTATGATCGCCCATTCTTCCTCATTTAGCTTTTCCTTTTTGTTCAAAATAGCATCCGGAACCCTCATCTTACCCACATCATGCACTAAGCCTGCAATCCTTACTTCTTCCTGCTGTTTTTTACTTAGCCCCATTGCCTCGGCTATCGCAAAACTTATTGCCGCGACCTTCTGAGAATGATCTTCGCTCACTATTGATTTAAGAGTGCTGTTTTCTAAAAAATATCTCATATCGTCGAGGAATAAGGACCGCTTGTGCGTGAGCCTTTTGCTCAGATCATAAAGTATTATCACAAAGAAAACGCTTGATAATAATATAAGCATTATTGTCAATATACGCTCGTATAATTTGAACGTTAATTCTGTATTCTGTGTTAAAAATACTATTAATAATTTCATATTCTATTCCGTTATCAGGCTATCAATGCCTACATATTTAATGTCCAGATTGTCAACATTTACCCGTCGATTCCCAACACTTCTAATTCTTATATAAAGAGCGTCGGTCGTACTTAATCCGTGTGGCGCCAATAATGCATTATTGAATACGATAGTTCTTAGTGTTAGTGCCGAAGTTGATGAATAATCCGGGGATATCTTACTCCAATTAGTTTTATTCTTCGACACTTCAACATATACAGTTGAGGATTGGTCATTGCCATAGCTGGCAAGATAGAACGACAATTCATAAATCTTAGCAATCTTAAACTCTGTTGATATATATCCGTTGCTTATTCTTGCAGCTTTACTATTATACTTTTTATCATTTTGATGAGCGCCAATTAGCGCTCCGTCAAATATCCAGTTAAGACCGTTGAGATTGACAATCCCGTAATTTGTGTTGCCCTTGACTCCCGTTTCAAAATTTTCAAACAAATTGAGTTCCATATTCGGATCAACAACATATGTTATATTCACTTCGTCAATATTAACTCTATTGCTACCATTATACTCAAAGCGGAGGTATAATTTATCCGCTCTACTTAGAGACATACTATTTAATATCGTCTCCTCGAAGTAAATATGATAATATTTGAACTCGGTTGTTATTGTAACATTTTGATATAAATACCAATTTGACTGGTTATCAGACAAGTATATACCCATCTCGCCGCCTGTGTCGCTCCCAAATCTCCCTGCGTAAAAATTCAGTATTCTTAAATTCTCAATGCTAAATAGCGTTGTAATATGCCCGTCTCTCAGTCTTGCACTGCGATTTTCATATTTTTGGTCGGTGCTTAACGTACCTATTAGCGCATCATTAAAGTGCCAAAGCATCCCGCTTGTTGTAATATTACCTGCGGCATAAGCTGTCTTTACGGCATCTTCAAAGCCGGTGTAATAAGTTTTTGCGCTCATTCCATAATCCCACTTGCCGCTGTCTAACGTGATGTTTTTTTGCTCGCTCAACGTGTCAAAAGTTGCATAGCTATTGAATGAGGTAGCTGTGCAGAATAGCGCAAATATTATAAGAGATACAATGTAAAAGCTATTCTTTTTCATTTTTCACCTTGCGTTTGTTTTCTTTAACCCCGAGAGGTTTGTAATCTAACAGATAAACTATCATAATGATAATCAACAGATTAAAAATCATTGTCAACCTGCCGATTGATGATTGAGCAAACATCATGAATTTGCCTATCTTGGGCAACGTATAGACAGATTGACCTATGATATCCGCATCTTTAAGCGACCAGCTATCTGGCGCTTCCTTCTTCGCATTGATTGTTCTGTATATACGCTCACCGCTATTATCCAGCTCAACTGAATAAATGTAGTGGGTTACGATTTCCTTATTGCCGTCAAGATTGGCGTCAACATAAAAACTGATAATGTCATCTGTTTTGAGTTTATCATAACTTGGGTTTTTAATAATTACGATATCTCCTCTTTTAATATCCGGATCCATACTGTCCGACACTATTACATAATGTTTTAATGGAAGCCATCTTTCTGCAACTTTTGGTAAAAAGGCCGTTAAAGCCATATATAGAAGCAAAGCCATAATGAAAATACTCAGCATTATCTTTAACGGCTTAATAGCCTTTTTTAGCTTCATATTGTTCATTATGGCTTACCTCTATTTCCTATTATTTATTTAGTCTGCGATTATTGAGCAGCTGCAAAGGTCAGCGTGAAGGTTATAGCTTGGTCGAATATAGCATAATAC
>SACC01000257.1 GCA_009928745.1 Clostridia bacterium | reverse complement strand
ATATGGTACCTTCCAAACCGTTAGAAAGACGCACTCTTGCAATTTTACGCATAGCAGAATTAGGCTTTTTGGGTGTAGTTGTAGTAACGGACAAACACACGCCGCGCTTTTGCGGGCACCTCTCCAAAATAGGAGACTGTGTTTTTGTTGTCTGTTTAACTCTACCGTGCCTAATTAACTGATTTACTGTTGGCATTTTGTTACCTCCTTATAGAATAAATCGGATGAGTACTCCCACAACCCATGGAATCACTCATTGTGCTTTTCGCACTGTTATTTCTGCGATATCTTTATCAATCCCACAACTGCCGCGGGGACATCAATGCCCACCAGCCCGCCGAGCGCTTCCTTGCTGTCTATGTTTTCAACAAGCACGGCAGCTTTCTCTTTGACACTTTCGGCAATGCGGGATTTGATAAATTCATCGCTGTCCGATGATACTATGACACACCATATTGTATCATCTATGATACCCTTCAAAACCTGCTTCAGCCCCACAACTCTTGACGGGTTATCGTCTATCATTTTTTTGATCTTTGTATGCACTTTGACCTCACTGTACTAAAGTAACACAAAATCCGCATGTATTTTCTTTACAAGCAAACTAATTCTAACAACAATTTATATTATAGTCAAATGTTTAACACTATAAAAAGCAAAATATTAAAGAATATTTAAAATTGTCATATTAAAACACTTTATTGAGGGGAATTGTCGCCTTTGCGTCAAGGCTGAGGGTGGAAAACGGTCTGCCTTCTCTTATATGCACCGTAGCTTCCATCCCAATCATCGCCGCGTTATCTGTACAAAGACTTAATGGCGGATAAAAAACTTTGATTTTCTTTGCCGTTGCAATCTTTTCAAGCTCGTGTCTTAGCTCCGAGTTAGCGCCTACGCCGCCAGATATTGCAATAATATTTATTCCATTATCAACCGCCGCGTTTACCGCGTTGCGGATAAGCACCTTAAGCGCTGCCTGCTGAAAAGATGCCGCTACATCCGCCTTATTGCAGCTTTCTCCCTTTTGCTCAATATTGTGAACATAGTTAATTACCGCAGTCTTTAATCCGCTATATGAAAAGTCAAGCGGATTATTTGTCTTGGCAAGCGGCATAGGGATAATCGGTTTTCCCGATAACGCAAGTTTTTCAATCTCCGGACCGCCGGGATAGGGAAGCCCCAATATTCTTGCAACTTTATCGAAAGCCTCTCCCGCCGCATCGTCACAAGTGCTGCCGATTATTTCAAAATCGCTGTAAGTCCTCACAATAGCTACCGCAGTATGACCGCCGCTCACAATTAGCGATACATAAGGCGGTCTTAACTCAGGGTGCGCGATATAATTGGCGGCAACATGTCCACGGATATGATTGACGCCTACAAGCGGTTTTTCGAGCGAATATGCAAGCCCTTTTGCGAAAGATACTCCGACAAGCAACGCTCCCACAAGTCCCGCGCCGTAGGTTACCGCAATCGCGTCGATATCAGACAGCGCAATGCCGCTTTTCTCAAGCGCTTCGCTTACCACCGTACTAATTGACATCGTATGATTACGCGACGCAATCTCAGGCACAACACCGCCAAAACGACGGTGAATCTCAATCTGCGAGGCAATAACCGAGCTCAAAACCATGCCGTCACAAAGTACGGCGCAAGCGGTTTCATCGCAGGAGCTTTCTATTGCTAATACAGTTAAATTTTGCTTGTGTTTAAGTTCGTTCATTATGATTTTTTGAGATATTCTGTAATAAAATTCTCTATATCGCCGTCCATAACCGCGCTGACATTTCCTGTTTCCCAACCCGTACGGTGATCTTTTACCATAGTATAAGGACAAAAAACATAAGAGCGTATCTGGCTGCCCCATTCGATTTTTTTGAGTTGACCCTTGATTTCCTGCAAATGATCCATCTGCTCGCGTTCTTTTTTCTCGGCAAGTTTTGATTTTAGCATACTCATAGCGACTTCTCTGTTTTGAATCTGACTGCGCTCATTCTGACACGCTACCACAATTCCGGTAGGAATATGCGTTATACGGATGGCAGAATCTGTTTTATTGACATGCTGACCGCCCGCGCCGCTGCTTCGGTAGGTATCAACCCTCAAGTCCTCTGGATTAATTTTTATCTCTGTATCGTCAATAATTTCGGGCATAACTTCAAGCGCGGCAAAAGAAGTGTGGCGGCGGCTGTTGCTGTCAAAAGGTGATATTCTCACCAATCTGTGCACGCCCTTCTCCGCTTTCATATACCCGTATGCGTTTTCTCCTGTCAAATGGAAGGTTACGCTTTTGAGCCCCGCTTCGTCACCGGGTAAAAAATCAATTACTTTGAGTGTGTAACCCTTGGTCTCAGCATAGCGGTTATACATTCTATAAAGCATACTCGCCCAGTCCTGAGCCTCTGTGCCTCCTGCGCCTGCGTGTATTGTTAATATTGCGTTCGCAGCATCGTACTTGCCTCGAAGCAGTGTCGCAAGACGCATCTCCTCGATACTGCCCTCCAGCCTGTCAAGCTCCGATAAAATAGTCGGTATTTCTTCGGCAGCCTCATATTCTTCAGCCATATCGGCTAATGTTATAGTATCTTCCAAAGATTCAACTACTTTATTGTACGAGTTAAGCTTGTTATTTATTTTTTTTACTTCCTGATTAACGGTCTGCGCTTTAGCCATATCTGACCAAAATTCATCCGAGTGCTGTATGTCGGACAGTTCTTTTAATTTAGCCCTCAGTCCGTCCAAGTCAAAGAGAATCTCCGATACTTTTTAATACTTGTCTCAATTGATTAAGTCTTGCTC
>SACC01000256.1 GCA_009928745.1 Clostridia bacterium | reverse complement strand
CTCTATTGTTGCCCCTGCCGTTACCAGCACTTTTTTACCCACATAATCTGGCTTAATCTCAAGCAAATCAAGCACGTATTTTACGATAATCTCGGGAGCTGCAAGCCGTCCTTTTCCCTCGTCTCCGCAAGCAAGCCTTCCCTCGTCCGGCTCAACAAAATGCGCTCCTTGACCGATAAGTTTGCGCATATTAGCCTGAGTGGCGGCGTCATTGTACATAGCGGTATTCATAGCGGGACAAATAACCTTAACCGCGCGGCACGCCATATATGTTGTCGTCAGCATATCGTCTGCTATACCATTAGCGATTTTGCCAATAAAATTAGCGGTTGCAGGAGCAATAAGCGCCAAATCGCTCGATTTTGCAAGTGATATATGCTCTACCTCATGTGGAAAATCCCTGGAGAACATATCGGTAATAACTCTATTTTTGGATAAAGTCTCAAAAGTAAGCGGTGTTACAAATTTCGTGGCACTGTCTGTCATAATTACCACAACGTCAACTCCCGCGCTAACAAGAGCGCTCGTTATCATTGCTGACTTATAAGCGGCTATGCCGCCCGTAACGCCAAGTAACACCCTCTTTCTCATTGTTAATCCTTCGTTATAATGATTTTTTCGTCGTAAATCTCTTTTGCCGCAATACTTATCGGCTTTTGTTTTGTCGCCGCAAGCATATCGGATTCGTGTTGCAGTATTTGACGGGCTCTCTTGGAGATACCGCATACCAGCATATATCTGCATTCTGTTTTGTTGATCAATTTATCAATCGGTGGGTCTACTAACATATATTATTGCCTCCTATTATATCATCTATCAGCGCTGAATTGTTCTTCACTTTCAGCATTTCCGCTCTTATAATTGTAGCGACTTCGCTTGCGCAGCAGGTCGCCTCGTCGTTGACTACAATGTAGTCGTAATATCTGGCAAAAGCAATCTCTTCCTTTGCCGCGATTACTCTTTTAGTAAGAGACTGGCATTCCTCGGTTCCTCTGCCTTCAATACGCCGTTCAAGCTCTGCAAGCGAGGGAGGAAGGACGAATATTGATACCGAATTGGGAATCAGCTTTTTAATATTCTTGGCGCCATACGTATCTATCTCAAGGATAACACTTTTGCCCATTCCTATTATCCGCTCAAGCTCACTCTTCAAAGTGCCATAATAATTACCGTAAACGCAGGCATACTCCACAAAACTGTCTTCTTTGATTAACAGCTCGAATTCTTCTCTGCTCTTAAAATAGTAGCTTACGCCCTCTAGTTCGCCCTCTCTCGGCGGTCTTGTCGTCACGGATACCGAAGTCATAATATTGGTATTGGTCTTTTGCAATATTCTGTTGACCGTTCCCTTTCCGACACCCGAAGGACCTGACAATACTATTATTAACCCGACATTTTTGCTCATAAACGCCTCTCTTACTCAATGTTTTGTATCTGCTCTCTCAATTTCTCCAGCTCGGTTTTTAATTCTACTACGCAGGTCAGCAATTGGCTGTCATTAGCTTTAGAACCCATTGTATTGACTTCTCTGTTCATCTCCTGCAGTAAAAAGTCCAGTTTGCGCCCTACCGGCTCGCCAAGGTCAACTAGCTCTGAAAACTGTTGGATATGCGAACCTAGTCTGGTTATTTCCTCGTCAATATTGGCTCTGTCTGTAAAATACGCAACTTCGTTAATCAGTCTTGCCTCGTCAAATGTTACGTCTTTTATCGCTTCCTTTATACGCTGCATCAGCTTCTCTCTGTACATTAACACTATTTCGGGAGCTCTTGCGGTAATTGTTGCCAACAACTCCTTGACTACCTTAATTCGGCACTCAAAATCCGCCCTTACAGCTTTGCCCTCTTTTTCACGCATCGCGCCAAGTTTATCCACTGCGTCCTTAAGCCCTTTTTGCAATAAGGCGCTAAGTACGGCTTCGCCAGCCTCGGTCTTATTCTCCACGATTACATCGTTAAAACGCATTAAGGTACTGGCGGTAAGGTCGTTCTCAATACCTAGTTCGATTTCTAACAATCTTGCAACTAAAATATAGTTCTCGGCAACTGCTCGGTCAAGCGTCAGCTTCTGTCTCTCGGAGGACTTATCTTCATAAGTTACGAACACATCAATGTGACCTCTTGAAAATGCGTTTTGGAGTGTCTTGCGTATTGTGTCCTCGGCAAAGTTAAATTGCTTGGGCAGCTTAATAGATAGGTCTAAAAAACGGTGATTGACCGACTTCAGCTCAACGCAAAGCGTCCTTCCGCTTTCAGTTATTTCTCCTTTTCCGTACCCTGTCATACTTTTCATAACATACCTCAGCTTGTTATATTAATATAGCATACATTGCGTTAAATTACAATTATTTACCTATAAGTATTATATATAATGTGTTAAGCAGGCTCTCTGACAACTAATCTTTCAGCATTTCACTAAAAGCGGCTTCGTCGATAATTTTTATATTCAATTTGTTGGCTTTGGCTAGTTTGCTTCCTGCATCGCTCCCGGCGATAACAAGATTTACGCGTGATGAGATACTATCCGCAACCTCTCCGCCCCTTTCTTCAATCTCTTTAAATGCGGCGCTTCTCTTATAGCCTTCAAGCGAGCCCGTCAGCACTACCGTCATACCGCTGAACACTCCTAGTCTTTCAGGCTTTTCCGCGAATACAAATCCCTTGGAAATTAAATTGTCAACAAGTTTTATATTCGCTTCGTCGGCAAAATATTCAGTTATTGCGTTGGCGCTTATATCTCCAAAATCGTTAATCGCAAGTAAATCAAGCGCCGTTGCATCCCTTGCTTTATCAAGGGTCTTAAAAC
>SACC01000014.1 GCA_009928745.1 Clostridia bacterium | reverse complement strand
ATAAAGAACTCATCAATGTAATACTCATCCCCTTGCCAATATGTCTTTTTCCGTCCAAAACAAGCAGCTACAAGCTTTCCCATATCTTTTATTACATACCCTCTGAAGGAAACACAGTTGACAAACTCCATTAAATAGGTCTTTGCTTGTTCAAACTCCCATTGGTCGCACCATGGCTCTCTGCCAAAGACGTCCATCATTAGTTCAGTACATTCATCTATGTCTACTATATTAAATTGATCCATCCCTAAACATGTTTCCATATTTACCATCTCCTATTTTAACATCTTTCTTATTTTTTTACAATAGGGTAAAAGTTGTTTTTGTACTATCTGCAAGAATTTCGTATGATAATTCTTGATTTTTTTATTATACCATATGACTATCTTTTGTATCCACTTTTTGGGGGGACAGTTTCAAGCCCCCTTAAAATTACATAAAAATCTAGACAAATATGTTGATATTCTCTAATAATTTTTTCGCCATTAGCAACTATATCAAAATAGACTAGTTCACCTTCTATTCTTTTTATTTCATAAATCTTTTCCATCTTCAACTTTATTTCTTTATAGGGTTGAGATAAAGTTATGGTTCGATATGTTTTCCGCATACGACTAAACTATGTGAGGGTTGAAACTACAATATGTCTTTAGAGTTTCAAGTCGCAAACTAAAACTTACATTTGTAATATTTCTATGAGATTTCACTTATTTAAAAGTGTGAACACTCATAAAATGAGCAAAAAGGCTTAAAAAAGGCACTATTTTGCCTATTTGCGCGTCATACAAACGAGAGTTTCTATGTGTTTGGTGTGGGGGAACATATCGTATGGCTGGACATAGGTTATATTGTAGCTATCTTTTGCTAACAGCGCGAGATCGGCGGCAAGGGTATCTGGATTGCAGGATAGATAGATAACTGTGGGCGGAGCAAGTCTTAGAATAGACGCGACAACTTCCTCGCCGAGACCTTTTCGCGGCGGATCAACAAAGAGCGCAGTATTGCGCGGAAGCTTCAGAGTCGGCAATACATCCTTAATATCGCCGCATATTACCTTTATACTTTTATCTACGCCGTTCACTTTGGCAATAGCCCTAGCATCAGCAACCGCCTCTTTGACAATCTCAATCGCCGCAACTTGCAGCCCCTCTTTGGCAAGCAAGGCGCTGACAATACCAATACCGCTAAAGGCGTCTATCACGTATTCTGCTCCCGATTCTTTGACGGTGTCGATAACTTTTTGATATATCTTCGTCGCTATCTCATTGTTGACTTGAAAGAACGAGTTGGGGCTCAAGTCGAACTTAATTCCAAGCATCTCGCTATATATCTTGGCATCGCCCATAAGGTGAATGAATTTGCCTGCGAAAACCTCATTGCTTCTCTCGTTATTATGGTTAAGCCACAATGAAATTTCGCCGAATGTGTTTTGCAACTCACCCAAAAGCCCTTCAAGCCCATCAAGCTTCGGTGACGTTACAACAAACGTCAATTGCAGAGTATTGCTAAGCCTTCTTGCGACCGCAAAACGCAGCGTACCTTCGCCAGTAATCGGATTATAAATCGGTATGTCTTTTTTTACTATCCATTTTCTCAATATTTGAACCAAATCACTATACCATTTGCCATGCATCATACAGACCGGTACATCTACGACTTTGTGAGTCTCCTCATTAAAAAACCCGATATCTACCCATCTGCCGTTCCTAGAGAATACGATATGCACTTTGTTGCGGTTGCCGAACTCCTCAAGACTAACGCATGGCGATATTTCTGCGTTAAGCGCCGCAAGCTTCTTCTTCAAATGCCCCGTCTTTGCCTTGACGCTTGCATCGTAATTGATGTGCATCATATTGCAGCTGCCGCATGCTTTATAATACTTGCATACTGGCGCCACCCTCTCTAAAGAAGGCTCCAAAACCTTGACAATACTTGCGTAATTAATATTGTTGAATACCTTTTGGGGCTTAATCTCCAGCAGCTCTTTGGGTAATGCGCCGGGGACGACATACCGCCTGCTGCCGATATAACCGATACCGCAAAACGCATCGTCAAAGCGGGTAACCGTCAAGGTTAAAGGGGTTGCTTTGGATTCTTCTTGTCCATCATTAGATTTCTTAATAAAATTAGCCATATTATTCCTTTTTATTCGGTGTTATCAATAATGACCTCAAGAATCAACCAAAGCCATTAATAATATATTTTACCATAAATTAGTATAAATAGTCAGCAGAATTCAGCTTATTATTATATTGCTTGCAATAACAATAAAAGTAATTGAAAATGTTGCAGCTTTTTCAAAATAGTGTATTTTAAGCATAAAAAGCAATACAGATAACTTAATGTTTCATAAAATTAGAATAAAATGTATTTTATCTTTTATAGACTTTGTATTTTGAGACTTGCTTAAGCAAAGCAATGACTTTTTCAAGATCATCCTTATTATCAAAAGCCGATTTTGGAATAATAAATGCTTGTATGGAAAACACATAAATAAACAAGTGACTTGGGGTTTCATCAACTTTATAAATTAAAGGATAACAATATTTTGAATGACTAAATAACTCATCATCTTTAGTTGTTTCAATAGTAAAATTAGTTGTATCAAAATTATATTCGCTATACGTTTGCTCACTTAATATTTTATTAGTTTTGTTTTGTTTAATAGCGATATTAAAATAAAGGCGAGGTATTGCAATAAATGGTACACCAATAAAAAGCGCAAAGAATATAAAACTAGATAAAAAGTAATTTAAATCTATTGATTCGGAAATATATTTTTTTACCAGAAACGCACTTACATATAAAAATAAAAATAGTAATAATAATCTAACTGTTAAGGCTCGAGATTTTAAATGGTGTTTTAACATCGGTATTATGGCATTGATATTCACTTTGGTTTTTACTTTAATCATAATTTATATTCCCCTATCTAATTACTCAAAATAATCTCTGTTCATTCGCTTATATAGATGTTACTAATCTATTGCTTTTTCATTATATCAAATTTTTCCGTTCTTATTACAATAATTTATTATAATTTTGTATTCTTATAATCATGCTGACTCAATGTGACCGAGTCACATACCTTTTTGTCTATTGCGACATACAATAGTTTCAAAGATACTAAATTGATAAAAATAGATTGACTAATTGTAGATAGATTGATAAATAGATAGATTGATTGATTTATATATAGATAAATAAGTTAAATTCAAGTAAATAGATACAAGGAGTGTATATGAAAAAGTTAGTAATTAATCTGAATCGCTGCCCTCAAAACCATCCCTGCCCCGCGGTTAGGGTATGTCCTATCGGCGCACTGTCGCAAAAAGGCTACGCCGCTCCCGAAATCAATTATAACGTATGTATAAGCTGCGGCAAGTGCGTCAACTTCTGCCCAATGCGCGCCTTTAAGCTGCAGTAGGCTTTAACGCAAATTGACAAATTGTTATGAATTTGTTATATTTATTCTATAAAAGAATATGTAAGAACGCATCCCGAATTAGCCCTATGCGGGCTTAGTTGCGCGCTTTGTCCTCGCTATCACACGGACGGAGCGTCAAAATGCCCCGGCTGCGGCGGCAAGGATTTTCACCTCTTGCATCCTTCTTGCACGATTATCAATTGTAGCAAAGCGCACGGAAATATTGATTATTGTTGTGATTGTACCGACTACCCATGCAAAAGATTCGATAACTGCGGTCAGCTTGATTCTTTCATCACCTATCGCAACGTTATATCTGATTTTCAACGTCTTCGCGAAATCGGCGAAACCGCTTTTTTATCTATATTAAGTCAAAAAGAAGAAATACTGCTATATCTAATAAACAATCATAACGACGGTAAAAGCAAAGCATTCTTTTGTCTTGCTGTCAATCTGCTGCCACTTAACGCTTTGCTTGCGGTTAATATAGAATTAAAAACATCTAGCCGAACGGCAAGGGAGCTATTGAATAATGCCGCTCTAGAACTTGGAATAGAATTAAAACTCAAAACAAAATTATCTAATTAATACTAATATTTCGTTTCCATTGCTGTAATCAAGGCATCTATCTCTTCTCTTGCTGGCATTGCTTTTGCCGTCCCGAGCTTGGTTACGCTAAGCGAAGCAACTGCGGAGGCAAATATTACGCTGTCTTCAAGGCCTTTGCCCTCTGCGTACGCCGCGGCAAGTCCGCCGTTGAAAGCGTCGCCGGCGCCGGTTGTATCCACTACTTTGACATTAAAGGGCGGGAAAAGTCTGCTTATATCTTTATTCATGAGGAATGCGCCCTGCTTGCCCATAGTAATTATGCAATTCTTTACACCCTTATCAAGAAAGAACGCTGCGGCTGCCCGCGCGTCTTCTTCGGTCTCAATCTTGATACCGCAAAAGAATTCTGCCTCGGTCTCGTTGGGTGTGAATATGTCGATTTTGCTATATAATTGTTGCGGGAAGCGATCCGCCGGCGCCGGATTGAGTATGACGGCAACACCTGCGTTATGCGCTATATTAATAGCATTCACAACAGCGTCAAGATTGCTCTCCAACTGAGTTAAGAATACTGCTGCGCTCTCGATTTCGCCCCTCGCATACTCTATATCATCATGTGTAATTTTGCCCGATGCGCCAATAGTAACAACTATTTTGTTTTGGCTGGTATTCTCATCCACCATTATGAGCGCCGCTCCTGTCGGATAATCTGCATCTGTAAAGACATAGCGTGTATTCATACCGCAGGAGCGAAAAGATTCTTTGGCTATCTCGCCGAAGCCATCCGCGCCGATTTTGGTTATCATAACGACATTTGCGCCGGATTTTGCCGCCGCTACGCCTTGATTAGAGCCTTTACCGCCTGCGCCTGTCATAAAACTGTTACCCTTAACCGTTTCGCCTTGTACCGGAAGCCGATCGGCGCGCATCATAAGATCCACGACAAAACTACCCATAACCACTACTTTATTGCTTTTCATCATAATCCTCCAACCACTCTAGCATTTTATTGCGCGGACATTTCAATCTCGAAATTATTCTGTAATACCTTGCGCCCATTGCCGCTATTTTCTCCGCATTCGGGGCGATTCTTTTCGTGTTTTTATCCACGCTATATGCCTTAGCTGCGCTCGACATATGCAAAAAGAGTGTCTCTGTATCGGCGGCGCACTGGGGTTTTGCTGATATTGCATTAAGTACTGTATGTATAACACTGCCAAAAATACCTCTTTGATCATTCAAAAAAAATGTGACGGGCTTACCTGCCGCGAACGCCATACCCGCCTCAACCATAGCCCCTTCGTCGTAATATCTGCCGTTAAGATTACAAATAAAATAATCACATTCCAACAGCTCTTTTACATCTACTGCAAAAACAATTTTATTTATTTTGTTGACAAAAGGTCTAGTAATTAATGCGCCGGCAAGAGGTCCCGCCATAGAGCCTAAGACATATGGCTCCGCTCCGTCCCTTTGCGGAAGATATGCGCCAATTCCGCGCTGCTCGAACGTTTGAGCTATTGCAAGCATTTCGCGATGCTCATCCGGACTGAACAGGGGTCCTGAGCAGTACACTTTGCCGCCGTTAGGTGCGAATCCCGTACTCTCTGCAGGCGCGAATCTAGTGAGCGCTTTTGTCTCTTTGAACCGCTCTGTAATAGCACTTAGACTGAACTTCTCTTTAATACATGCCGCAACCTCGCCGCCGAGTTCAAGCAGCTCTTTTATCACCGCGGACAAGCTGTCGCACGCGACTTTATCAGCATTCTTTTTGCCGTGCAAAATCTGCTTGATTAGCTTTTTCGCATCGGCAATCGGCTTAATTTTTGATAGTCCCAGTACCATAGAGTTTTCGCCTGACACAAAGCAGGAGCGAACATCGTATTTGTACAGATATACAGGAATTCCCAATATAAAAGCAATGCCAAGTTTCACAAGCACACCTTCATCCTTACCGTTCAAAATACCGACAATACAATCTGAATTATACATATTGTAGATATCTAAGGCAAGTGAAAGCCGTGACAAAAGCGGTATATCCGCGCCGCTAATCGCGCCGCTATTAATTGCCGCAGCGATGTCTGAATCAAAAAAAGAACAAAAGCATTCCACGCCGTGAGCGCGTATGTAATTAGTTAGTCTCAAGCTGTCTCTCCTCTCCTCTTCGCGATACTGCGGTGAAAATACGAGAGTTTTCATAATTAGTAAGCGGTAGGAGTCTCGTCCTGTTTTACTATCTTGATGATAGCGCTAGTGCCGAGCCGCTCACATCCGAGAGAAAGATATTCCTCCGCATCTTGTAGTGTACGAATACCGCCCGCCGCCTTCATCTTGACGCAGGCATCAATATTTTGCTTGAAGAGCCTAATATCTTCTCTTGTTGCTCCAGCCTTAGAAAAGCCTGTCGAAGTTTTTATAAAATCCGCGCCGCTCTCGCTGACTATGCGGCACATTTTAATCTTTTCTTCATCGGTAAGCAAACATGCTTCAATTATAACTTTTAATACACGGCTTCCGCATATGCTCTTAAGTTTTGCAATTTCGCTGCTTATTGCAGCATAGTTGCCCGCTTTGAGATCCCCTATATTGATTACC
The DNA here is from genome assembly GCA_009928745.1 of Clostridia bacterium. Taxonomy (GTDB): domain Bacteria; phylum Bacillota; class Clostridia; order Christensenellales; family CAG-1252; genus SACC01. The sequence goes on along the minus strand of SACC01000014.1, from coordinate 7,812 downwards.
ATATCGATTTCGTCGGCGCCGTTACGCAAAGCGTCCTCAGTCTCAAAAGCCTTAACTTCAGTCGTATTGTATCCGTTGGGGAATCCTATTACCGTGCATATTGCTACTCGTCCCGCTGCGTATTCGCTAGCGCGCTTGACGAAGCTCGGCGGTATACATACCGATGCCGTCTTGTATCTGATACCATCGTCGCATATAGCTTTAATCTCTTCCCAAGTAGCAGTCTGCGCAAGCAGAGTGTGATCCACATGCGCCAAAATCTCTTTAATATTCATAAACGTCTCCTTATCTTATATGTCAATTCTACCTTATTGTACCCGAAAAATCAATAGGCAATTCGATTGCGGTATTGTAGATGAAGTCATACAAATAATAAAAATATATCGCTATTTATGGCAATAATTTGATTAAAGCGAGTAAAAAAAAATGGCTTATTACCTAACTATTGATTATTTTTATGCCTTAATCGCCCATCTCATTTTGGCAGAGTGAGCGCGCGGATTCTTACAACATTCTTCTGCGGAGGGTCTTATAACATCTTTTGCTATCTCGCTGTAGAGTCCCTCATTAAAAAACTGCTTGAAGGCTTTTTTGACCAGCCTGTCCTCACCCGAATGGAATGTCAAGATTGCGACGCGTCCATTAGGCGCCAGCACTTGCGGAAGTTTTTCTAAAAACTCATACAGCGCTTCGAATTCTTTGTTAATATCAACGCGTAACGCTTGGAATACTCTCTGACACGACTTTTTCGCCGCGTCTTTGCGTTCTCCAGCAGGCAGAAAGCTAAGCGCGTTGGTAACTATCTGCGAGAGCTGTTTGGTAGTGGCAATCTTTGTGCCGCGCCTGATCTCCATAATTATTGCTCGCGCGATCTGCTTGGCGTACGGCTCATCTGAATTCTCGAGCAGTATTCGCTCCAGCTCCGATTCGGAAAGCTTATTCAATCTCTGCGCTGCGGTAATACCTTTTTCGGGATTCAGCCTCAAGTCAAGCGGTCCATCATATTTATACGAAAATCCCCGTTGCGGATTATCAATCTGCATAGACGAAACGCCCAAATCAGCAAGTACAAAATCAAATTTCTTACCTTGCTCAAGTACCTTATCAATATTGGCAAAGTTCAGATGCAGGATGGTCAAAATATCCGCCCCATAGCCTAGCTCTTCCAAGCGTTTTTTGGTCTTTTCTGACTCTACCGGATCTACGTCGATTGCATAGATATGACCTTCCCCCCTAAGACATTCCAGCATTTTCTGCGTATGACCGCCGTAACCTAATGTAGCATCCAACCCAATCTGACTGGGTTTTATAAGTAGAAAATCCAAAATCTCTTTAACGCAAATAGAAATATGCATACCAGCAGGCGTCTTGCCCTTCTGTATAATTTGGGCTACGTCTTCCGCATATTTTTGTGGCTGCAATTCTTTGTATTTTTCTTGGAACTTTCTCGGATGAGTGCCACTGTAACGGACGCGCCGTACGTGTTCTTTTTCTTGATCTTTTGTTTTATCCTCGCTCATTACCGTCGAACGCCTCCTATTATATATTTTATGTTATTTAAGGAAGAAATCTGAACAAACAGAATTATCCTCAATAATAAATATTATTTGCTTTTCCTAATATTATATCAACTATCTGATTCAATAACAATGTTTTTCAATTTAATTATTACAACTATTCAAGACAATAATCTTATGATATAATTATTGAATAAGGAGAATTATATGAACGGCGATATAACAATTATAGACCTTACGCCCGAGAATGTTGCGCTATACGGCTTTTGCGGATACAAGGATGTCAATAAGCACGTAGAGTTGAGAAGAAAAATTGATTGGTTCAAAGAATTTTATAAAAAAGGACTAAGGATTAAAGTCGTAATGTCTCAAAAAGGCGGCTATCAAGGAATGCTCGAATACCTGCCGGGAGAGTTCGCGCACCGTCCGGTTGACGCGCAGGATTATATGTTTATTCATTGTATCTTTGTAGGGTTCAAGAACGAATACAAGGGCAAAGGACTGGCATCCGCGCTTATTGACGAATGCATTTTGGACGCGAAAAGCTCTGCAAAAAGCGGCATTGCCGTTGTCACCCGTAACGGCTCATTCATGGCGAAAAAAGATATTTTTATTAAATTCGGCTTTTCTGTCGTTGACACTGCCAAGCCGGATTTTGAGCTGCTGGTATTAAAATTCGATGAAAGTACGCCTAATCCAAAATTCAAAGATATGGACGCAGCGCTTAAAAAGTACAGCAAAGGCTTGACGATTATAAGAGCCGCGCAATGCCCGTATTCGGAGAAAAATGTCAATCAAATTATAGAGACGGCAAAAAGTGTGTACAATATAACCCCCGAGCTTATCGATATAATAGACGAAAAGCAGGCTCAGGCAACGCCATGCGCCTTCGGGACATTCTGTATTATATACAACGGCAAAATATTAACTTCCAGCCCAATAAGCAATACAAGGTTTATAAACATTATGAAAGACAAATTAAATACCAAAAATTAAGTATTAATCAAATAGCTATTTTGAATTGCTTTTTCTTATAAACTTACAATGCGGATATTTTTCGCATCCAAAAAATGTACCGTACTTGCCTGTTTTTTCTAGTAATTTTCCGCCGCACCGAGGACAAATATCATTTTGAATATCTAGCTTCATTTGTTTTATATTATTGATATGCGCTTTTGCGCTTACCTCTTCATTCGCTTTTGCTTTGTGTAAAACTTCATATATATTCTTCATTTGTTCATCCGTTAATACCGTTGCGCTTGATTTGTTCAATGTTCGCTTTAGGGCATATAGCGGTATTACGTCTGCAGCTTGTATATAATCGGTATTATTCTGAACAAAAACTATCAAAGACTTGATTGAGACCTTTTCGCTTAGCAATTTATTAATCCTGTATATGTGAGTAGCGTTTTGTTTTATCGGATTGTAGAGCTTATGCTTTACCTTACCATAACTGAGTACCTGCGTCCATTCTTGCTGATTTTCATTACCGTATATTCTACCCGAATAATTCTTTGTCTCAATTACGAATAATCCATTTTGATTGATAACAATATGGTCAATTTGACTGGATTTTCCCTCGTCCACAACCATAAAGTTATTAATTACATATTTTTTGCCTTCCTTCGTCTTGCCTATCACTATTCTGACCCTCAATTCGCCTAGCGCGCCTCTGGCGACTGCAGTTCGGCTATAGGTAGTGAAGGCAAATAAAATTACTCCGAAAATTACAATTATAATAAATAAAAATTCCATATTACTCCCAAAACTTCAAAGTTATTTTGACTAATAAGCAAAACTTTCTACTTTTTCGCGCTTATCCAGCCGTTGTCGATATAATGTTGATTGTCAAGGCTTGGAGTCTCCTCCGTCTTGAGCACTCCCTTATGCATCAGTTTGCATATAAAAAACAGCAATGCGACTTTCAGGCTTTTGTGTTGGCGGGGTTTTATGTCCGCGACTTTCCGCGCAAGCTTGCGAGTCTTTGTATCGAGCATCTTCACATGCTTATCGCTAATATCATTCCAAAAGATATCCCCCATCATACCCGCGCCGCAGGTAAAAATGTTAGACATACCCATCCAAGTAAGGCTTGTCTTGACGTCCTTTTGCGCCGAGCCGTTGGGCGCGCCGACGCTGTTGGTGATAATGACGGCGGTTTTTATAAAAATGCGCGGATCGGGTCTATGTACCATCCAATGAACGCATATATGGTCAAGCAACGATTTTATGGAGGCGGGCGCTCTCAGCGCGTAGACGGGATACGCGAATACAACCAAATCTGCGTTAAGGATAGCTTGCCAAATCGGAGCTTTGCTGACGATATGCGGGCATTTTTCTTCACCGCGCAAGAAACAAGACTTGCAGCCTTCGCAAAACGGCGGTATATCGTTAGGATAAAATTCGGTTATCTGATTATCCTTACGCAAATGCTCAAGAAACATCTCTTTCATATGGTAAGTAATGCCCTTAATCTTTGTACCGTTAATAACAGCAATATTCATAATCCTGTCTCCTTGAAAACATTTATTGTTAATAACATATTACCATATAACAGCGGAAAACTGTATTAGTAGCAAAAATAATTATTGCAAAATCTTGAAAAAATAATTATTATTTTCATCAAAAATGAAGCCGTTAGCTGTCAAAACTCCTCTTGAAGATAGATTATCATCTTCTGGCTGTACGATTATCCGACTGCCCTTTTCTTTGGTCATAATCAGCTCAATCAATTGAGCTACTATGGCTTTGCCATAGCCTTTGTTCAAGTAATCTTTATCACCAATAAAATAGTCTATACTAAAGGTATGTCCTCTTGTATCGACTTCGTACCAGTCCTCTAGCGCTCTAGCATCGTAACAATCATAATATTGACAAAATCCGACGGGAGCCGTATCTGCCATTACAATATAATGATGTATCCACGCAAAATTACCGAACCTCTCCCGTATCTCTTCTAGCCAACTGTCGGGGTCCTCATACCATTGCTTAACATAATCTTGATTGAGCCAACTGCTCAACAAAGGTATATCATTATCGTTAATTGTGCGAAATACTAGTTTTTGCATATTTATTATACTTTGATACTTTATCATATTTTTACTTTCTAATGCGCGCATTTGTTTGTATCGGCAACAAATGCGGCGGAGCGAATCGAAATGTATTGATGTCGGTTTACAGAAATCGTTTTGCAGGAAGTTTAACGGCATTTTTATTCTATAAAACGTATGCTATTGTACTCTACCAAACAAAAGCTTGTATTTCAAGTATTTATCTCTCTTAGATATAAATAGTTAGCATTATAGTATAATGATAAATAGTTAAGCATTTTATAATATGTTATTTCACTTTTACTAAAAAATCTTCAAAACAGTTTATTTTACTGATTTTTCTGAAGAAACTTCACTTATAGTAAGGTCATCATTATAAATGACACCATTATCTACTGAGGGCGCGGCATATAGACCGAAATGCGCTTGGCTAAGCAGTCCGTTGCCGTTGTCCAAAGCCGCATGAGAAACCAAAACACCGTTTTGCCATACCTTGATATAGCCGTTTACCCGATTATCAAAGTATATTTGCAATTGTACCCATTCACGCATAGGAAAAGTTAGCTCAGCATTTTGATATATGTATTCGCTTTTTCCTTGCGTAGGCACGTGCATAAGATGAACGTATCCGTCATAGCTCAAATTGACACAAACGACAGGAAGCCAGTTATCAGAAGCATCACCGGTAAACGTAGCAAAACTCAGCCATTGGTTTTCTGGTGAATGAGGCTTTAAGACCATATCTGCCCATAAATAAAGAGTAATAAGACAGGGCGCAACAAAAGCGCCGTCAGTATCCTTATGTAATTGTATAGTAGGGTATGCCCTATGATTATTGTTGGTAAAAATCGTACTTTCGTCATACGCTCCCGTTATCCACGCCTTGTGAGAGTAATTTCCCTTATAAACCTGCTCGGTAGAAAGAGAATGCGTCGTGTTTTTATAATCTTGAGGGACTATATAATAATTAGAAAATTCTTCAACCGTCTCAAACGAAAAGTTAACCGTTCTGTTCTTGCCTTCAACTTCGATCCTCTTGCCTGCGCAACCGCTAATGCAGAATAAAATAACCAGTATAGTAATTATTGTTTTCGCAATATTTTTCATAATTATCCTTATATAGGCTTCATAAATAACCTTACATAGCCTATTTTATTGCTTCGTCAGACAAACGAGAGTTTCTATGTGAAAAGTATTCGGGAACATATCGTAAGGGGTTATTGAGGTTACTTGATAGTTAGCGGAAAGCAATGCCAGGTCGCGGGCAAGTGTTGCAGGATTGCAGGATATATATATAATGGTGATTAGCGAATTTTGCTTTTCTTTAGTATTGTTTTCCCCTTGATTATCATTATAAGTGTTAGAATTGCCGTTGTCAATATCGGGTTTTTTGACGAATTTATGCACGGAAGCTTTCTCTGCTTCGATATCTATGGGCGAATTTTTCAAAACTGAGGGCATTGCAAGGTTCAATTGAGTTTTGTCTCCGTCTGTATGCGTGGCGAAATCTGCTTTGCCGTTGTCAATATCGGACGGCGCAACCAAATTTTTATTATCTTCCCCGATTGAATCCGAATTAATGTTGTTACCGTTATGAGCGGCAATCTCGTTGAGCGTAGCTATAACCTCGGCGGCGCAGCCTTTGCGTGGCGGGTCGAGTATTATCGTTATTGACGGATATGTGTTGCGCAATTCTTTTACTAGCTTGGGTAGCTCAACAGCGGCGTCTCCGCATATATTGGTAACCAGCGGCGATATATTATTGAGCTTTGCAAGTTTGTCAGCATCAGCTGTTGCCTCGGGTACTATCTCGATATTGTATACTGGTATATTGCGCTTCGCTATCATTGCGCCGAGCAAGCCAACGCCGGCATATGCGTCAATAACCGCGCCGCTACCGTACTCTAGCACCTCTTGTATTATCTTGTTGTATATTGCGTCACGGACTTCGTTATTGACTTGCAAAAAGGATAACGGATTAAGTTCGTAGCTGATACCGTTGATGGTGGCGGTCATTGGCTTGCCGCAGAGTAACTCCACGGTGTCGCCCATTATTACATTGTTGGCATTGCGGTTGACAGAGATATACAACGAATATTCTTCGAACTGTTTTGCAAGCAGCTCCATCAATCTATCTACGCGCGGGAGCTTGTCCGCATTGATAACGACGGCTATTGCTATCTTGCCGTCAATATAGCGCGCCACAAGATGACGGAGTATGCCCTTGCCGCTTTGCTCGTCATAGACGCTGATTGCATTAGAGTTGGCGTACTCTAGCGCAGCCGATATTAATCTTTCTGCCCAGTCACCATTAAGGAAGCATTTTGTTATAGATACCACGCGGTGCGTGCCCTCGCTGTAGAAGCCTAGTGCCGCGCGTCCGTTGACTATCCCGAAAGGCAGCATTATTTTATTGCGGTAACCGTACACTTTTGGACTCGGCACACAATCGTCTACCGTAAAGCTGGCTTTGTAATTCTTGCGGAGCGTGTTAATCAGCGCGTCGCGCTTGAGTTTTAGCTGCTCACTATAATCAATGTGCATAATATGACAGCCGCCGCACCGAGTGAATCTGTTGCACGGCGGATTAACCCTTAACGGCGAGGTCTCCTCAACGGCGATTAGCTCGGCGTTAGCAAAACTCTTCTTGACAAATTTTACCTTAGCGCGTATCCTTTCGCCCTTAACGGCAAAAGGCACGAAAACCACACAGCCGTCGTGCCTTGCAATACCTTCTCCGTTACTGCCGTAATCGGTTATATTAAGCGTGATTATATCACCTTGTTTCATTTGTCTTTGGGTACTTCGTTAGTCTTTACTTTGTTTTTAAGATTCTTAGGCGAAACAACTTTAATTCCTCTTAACCTGCTATTATTGAACGTCACATCCGTCTTTCCGACAATCTCGCTTATGTCGCTTATTGTAACGAATGCGGTAGGGTCAATACCGGCAACTATTGTCTTTAGCCTGCCTATCTCAAACCGATTGACCACGCAATATAGCATTGTGCGGCATTCGTTGCTGTAATAACCTTTGGAGTCAAGCAAGGTTATGCCTCTGCCCATGTCGATGCTGATTTTATTCGCCATCTCCTCGCCTTTTTGAGTGACAATAATACATGCCTTCCCCTTGTCGAAGCCCTCGACGACGAAGTCAACTGCGCGTAAACCTATCGTATAGGTGACTATCGAATATAAGCCGATTCGCAAGTCCTTGAACAATACGCACGCTATAAGATATATTAT
>SACC01000013.1 GCA_009928745.1 Clostridia bacterium | reverse complement strand
CCGTTATCCTAATATAGAGAGCTCATCCTATGGTGTTATGAAGGATTTTGGCAGCAGCGAATCCGCGCTAAAGATGCTGTGGCAAAGAGTAAAAAGCGCATAATAAATACTTTTTATTAACTTTTAGAATGCCGTCTAAGTTGATTACATCCTTATGTTAGGATAAATCAACCAGACGGCATTTTTTATCTCGATAATTACTGCCGCTTTCGATTTGATAACCATCCAATAATATTATTCCTTAACATATCGTTGGGAGAATTAATATATTGTATAGGTAATTGGCAATAATATATATATGAAAAAGTGTTTGGTTATTATCAATAAAAAAAGCGGCAGAGCAAGCCGCATAAGAGAAGACAGGATTACGGCGTATCTTGGTAATGACTATATGTTAACCTTTGACTATCTGGAAAAAGAAATTGATTATGATAACTACGACGCTTTGGCAATTTTTGGCGGCGACGGTACGTTAAGCACTATTCTGCAAAAAATATTGCGCAAAAAAATTGATGTTCTCTACTTTCCCTACGGCACGGTCAATGATCGCGCGCGCAACTCAAAAGGCAGCGCCCATCATATGCATACAATTGTAGGCAGTCTTAATGAAAAAGCGTTTTGTTATGTTGCCGCCTGCGGTTCATTTACTCCGATCGGCTACAAAACGAACATACGCCACAAAAAGTATTTTAAGTCGCTGGCATATTTTGCCGAAGCGCTGAAAGAATTCAACATACACAGAATTAAAGCAAAAATCAGCACCGGAGATCAGGTTTTTGAAGATGCATATACTCTTATTATGCTTGTAAAATCCAAGCATTGTTTTTATTTTCCCTTTAACCATCTATATAACGAGGACAGCTTGAACGCTCATCTATTATTAATAAGAAGTCCCGAAAGCAATGGATTTTGGGGGAAAATACTTTTATTCTTTTCTTTTTTCCGTGTATTTTTTATCGGACTCCGTAAAAATATACGCGGCAAGTATATTACATTTCTGCCTTATTCCCGATTAACAGTTACCCTTGAAGAACCCTATCCGTTTTGTGTGGACGGCGAAAAATATCTTCCGGAAAAGGAGTTCGCAGTAAAAATTCAGCAAGCAACGCCAATGCTTGAGATAATCCCGCGTAAAAAACTGAAAAAGAAATGAATTGCGCAAAAATAACTAAAAGTAACATATATATTAGCTAAAGAATTACTGAATATATTACCAATAAATGGAATTTTTAATAACGACTCTACAAATATTCAAGAGTTTTGTCTGTCAGCAAAAGTTAAATGCTAATAAAAAAATCGGCAAACATATTGCTTGCCGACAATTTATTAAAACTATTATTAGCGCCTTTTCTTGGATTTTATATTCATATTTGCAATATTTGCGCCTTCTTTTGGTTTATCCAACAGATGAATTTTAGCAACATGATTAAAGCTTTCGATAAGCATTGATTTTACACTATCTTCGGTAAAGGTATCATCAATAATCGCGCTGTACCAAGTCCAGTCTCTCGATGCGGGATACGGTGACTCTGTAACATAAGGATGAATAATCTTGAGATGCTCTACATACTCCTCGTCTGCGCGGAAAATAATCTTAACAATACCCGACTTTTCGAATACTATTGAGTAAATTCTTTCGCCGGCTTTGAGAGTAGCGGGACGATATCCCGGTCTGTCTTGAGCGGAAGCAGGGACCAAACCCTTGATAGTTCTTGCAAACTTGCATATCTCGCTCTTGCTAAAATAATCGAGATGATATTTTTCGTTGAGCATATCCGAAATACTGACAAAAACCTCGTCTTTTTCCACTTTGTACTCTCGTATAACGGCAGAAATAAGGTCTTCCTTGGTGCTCGCCAGCTCTGCATTGTGGAGCACAAATTCGCCGTTTGCGTTCTTTTCGTATTCCACATTACTGACGTACTTGTATGCCATATTAATAGAGGTAGCGACGACAATATTATTGTTCTCAATGTCACTGACAACCCAGCTGTACCAGTCATTACCAAGCGCCTCGAATTTCTCGACATGCCCGGGGGCTTTCGCCTGAAGCGCGGCAACGCTCTTAGGGTGCAACCTGATAATTAGCTTGATTGCTTCTTTTCTTTCAAGCACAATGAGGAAAGTGCAATCGCCCAGATAACATCTATCGTAAGGCTTAAAATCTTTTCTTCTTGAAATAATTACATTGCCATATCCTGAAAGGCTGGTTACATAGCTCAACACCTCTTCACGCGTAAGCACAGGCACCTTTGCTTTTCTTTCGGCTCTGATACGCATAAAGTTATCATCATCAAGTACAAGGCTTGCAGCCTGCGGACGCACTTTGCTCTCATCGACCAAATTATCTTTTTGCTCAACAGTATCATCAAACAGAACAACAAGATCAACCTCGTCAAAAATGGGCTGTACGTTTTCCGACCCAAAGATTGCGTTGTCAGGTTTTGTAGTAATAAGCGCGCTGTTTAATTCGTCAGAGTCAAAGATTTTGTCAAGCGAATCTTCTTCGGTAGTGTAATATGCCTCGTCTGCAGCAGTCGGAATAATCGTTTTCTTGAACCTTACAAGCTTTTTACCTTTACGCACTCCGGAAAGATAAAAACATATTCCGCCAAGGAAAAGTCCTGCAAGTACCGAGAACACAACAACGGCTCCGAAAGCGATAATCTGCTCAATGCTCAGTGTGGTAAATATTTTGTTTATATCAAAATTGGTAAAGATATCTGTGATATCAGACAATATATACATAACGTTCCTCCGCTATACTATTTTAATTTTTTTGGCAAATCCTGTAATAAATATAATCATCATTAAGAACATAAAGGCTAGCAAGCCTGCAAGATAATAATCGCCGACATATGCCATAATGCCTTCATAATGAATTGGTATTTCTACTATTACAATTGCGGGCGTAGATAAAGTTAAGCTCGTTATTTCGCCTGCGACATTACCGTTAAATTGTGATGCTTTAACCCTTACTTCAATAACATATGTGGACTCGTCTTCCAAATCGGTAAAATCGCTCAATGTTACCCATCCTGAAAAACTCATTTCCTCTGGATTCTCCGTCCTTAGCGCTATCCTATATTCGTATGTCTCCTCTAATCCCTCAATGAATATACGGGTTGCCTCAAGCACTAGCGACAGCTCTTCTTCAATAATTACGGGAGCAACATTTGCCGTCCACAGATATAAACTTCCTGCAGGACTTTCGGCGCTGTCTGAACTAGTGCACTTATATCTAATCTGGTATCTAGTCCCCGGCTGCAAATCGTCAAATACACCGCTGCTTCTCCAGTCTCCCGCATTAAGGCGGTATTGATACGAATATGTCATACCTGTGTACGAATAGCCATTCAATTCCACCGTTAAGGAATCAGTTGAGTAAGCCGTTGACTTTACAGTAGGAGTAAGCAAAGGTATTACTTGGCTGATAGGCTGACTCTCCGCGCCCTGTTCTATATTCGAGTCGGATTTTATTCTTACCTTAAAATAGTATCTTTTGCCTGGAATTAGTCCGGTAAATGTATTACTTGTCTTATAGCTGGCATAATTATTGCCACCGTCAGAGCTTATTGTAAAAGCGCCTACTGCGGTCCCATTAATAGAAATATTATTAAGCGTAACGGATGTAGAATCAACGCTCGCAATCGCTGCTAGAAAAACAGGCAGATTTTGCGCTCTCAACTTGGTTACTGTAAGGGAGGGCGTCTCAGCACCGCCAAAATACACTTTTACGCCGCCGACAATAGTATAATTATTGTTATTCAGGGCGCTTACATTGACTACATAACCCCCTGCCGCCGCAGTCTTAGCTAGTCCCGAGCAAGTAATGTTCCCGCTCAATATGTCTCCGTTAATCAAACCAGCCTGTAAAAGATTAGCTTCATAATAGTTGCTTAACACGCCTAAATCTTCTATGCTAACTTCGCTGTTATATTCTTTAGTTGACTGGTTAAGATCATACCTTACAATAATATTGCGCTTTGCAATATTGAAAGAAACATCGACATAGCCCAATTCTCCTAGCGAATAAAAGTCTAGCGCTTCATTGTCTATTGCGCAGCGTATCTTGTATGCGCCCGCGGCAAAAGGCAGACCCAAAACAGCGCTTGCCTCTGTGTAGGTTGCGCCTACGCAATAAGAGGTAATAAAGTCCGTATGCCTTGCGTCTACCGCGCCTACAAGTACAATCGAATATTCATCGCCGTACTCAACGCCCGTCGGTCTTTGGGAAACGACCGATACGGTGAGCGGTTTGAGCGCAACCAAAATCTTTACGTTCGTGTAATCTATTATAAAATTGCGATTGTCAATATATGATGTGAAGTCATGTACTCCGGGCGCGCTATTTTCGTCGACACTGCTATTGAGAGTAAAACTTATTTGTTCAAAAGCCTCACTAACGGTTACTGTGGAAGAATACTGCGGGAGCCCCACGCCGTACTCAACATCAATATATCTTACTTCCCCTTCTCCGCTTAAATATTCAAACAAAAGAAGAGTATATTTATTAATAACGAAACAAAAACTCTCGTCAAGCTCAATATTGTACCAAGGATTATCGGCAGTGACAAGTGTAAGGGAATGCAATCCCACTTCAGGCAATTCGTAATATTCTGTAAAGTTAAAAGCAAAATTTATATTTTCTCCGAGCACTTCTATGTCACGGTCAAAAAGCTCTTCAAAGGTGTAACCGTATATTTCGGTAATTATAGAAGGATTAATATAAACACCGTCTTCTAGGGGTTCACCCTCTCCCGAATATAAAACTATATCTCGTTTGTTAACAATTAGTCGAGTATTGTTGGCAAGGGAATTTATTTCGTAATTTTCCTTATGGTCAACAAGAAGTCCCTCTTGACTGTATACTTCCACTTTCTCAACATTTACTATTGTCGGGTAAGCCTCTTGAGGCGCGCTAACCGGCAAAGCGCCATTTACTCTCACAATACTCGCTTCGTCCAAAGTGTAATATATCCGCACTGTTTCTTCATTAATTCCCGGAATCTCCTCATAGAGACTGTTAAGTACCGCTGTATGGTCACCGTCATAACGATATACATCAACCAAGTCTCCTACGCCCTCCGCTACAATTACATATTTTTCCACATCAAGTAAGGGGCGTCCGGTTGCTTGATAGACAACCGAATAATAATGTGTTTTATCAATGCCGCCATTGATAACGCTGAAACTGTCCATGAATATGTCGTATGCTCCGATATTAACAATTTGCGCATTACCCTCTGATGAGAACTCAACAGTTAAGATGTCATCATTGACCATATTGCCCGATACAATAGTGTAATCAAGGTCGATAGTCGGACCGCCATAATAGCGTATAGTATTATTAGTATCATCTACATTAACAGTAACGGGTCTTGGATTAATAGTATAGGTATATCTAGGATTAAATTTTATTTTATCATAAATCTTTGTGCCTTCCGAATTCAGTATATCCGCATAATCATTTGACAAATAATAAGAGGGACTTCCGCTTAATGTATATGTGCCAGGAGGAGCGGTAATTTTACCGTTATTATCGGTAAGTTTTGTCATAATTCCGCCGGAGATTATACCGTATGGCTCAAAAACAAGATAATAGTTCCCTGTATCGCTTTTGGAAAATATAGTTCCGTTAATCTCTCCCCTATACTGCAATCTACCATCTCCGCGTACTGTCGCATCAAACCAAAAAAATTCTCCGTAATCGTTAGAACGATTGCCGGCATCAAAATCAATTACAGCTTCCACTGCATGTGCGGTGGTAATACTAGGAACAAAGATTAGCAAAATCCCAATAATCATTAATAGAGGTAAAAAAAATATTCCCTTACCCTGCCTAAGTGTCATAAATTCACCTCGCCCATAAGTTATTATATTATATCATTATTATACTTACTTGGCAATACTATTTTACCTAAAAAATTGTCTAACTCTATCATTAGATAGTAAAGGAAATTATCACACAATTTACTATTATTGACGATGGCAGCATTTTTCTGCTGTGCCAAAACCGTTTGCTCGCCGCTAATTTTTATTAAATGTCGGGTTTTACATTCGGTTAAGTATTCTTCACTTAAAAATGTTGATTCTCATATAATGGGATAAATTATTATGAGGTGATTATATGGATTTTTCAAAATTGTTAGTTCGCAGCGATGCAGAATGGCCGGAAGCGGTAATTGAACATCCCAATTTGAAAGAGGCAATGCTGCTTCAGGAAGATTACGCCGCAAAAGATAGCGAAACTACTGCTATTTTTACATATTCTTTCCAAACCTACATTATTGAGCCGATGGACGAAACGCTGGGGCATATTTTTGAGGAAATTGCAATATCCGAGATGACGCATCACGAAAAACTCGGGTTAATGATTGTACAGCTCGGCGGTAATCCGGTAATTGGAGCGCGTAACGGTTGGTGGAATGGCAGTTATGTAAATTATACGCGAAATATACGGGATATGCTTGTACATAATATAAAAATTGAACAAGCGGCAATAATGCATTATAGGGAAACAATATCAAAGTTAAGTAATCCTAGCATAAAAGCAGTATTAGAGAGAATAATATTAGATGAAGAAATTCACATTGTTACTTTTAAGGCATTACTGGATTATGTAACTTTTTGGAAATAACTCTTTGGAGGATAATCAATGTTCATGGCAATTCAGATTATTATCAACGCTATTTTCTCAACTATAGCGGCAATGTTTCTTGCTGTTATCAATACATTTCTTATGATGTTCGGACTAAAATAAGCGCTACTAAATGCTAACTTGCGACAATCTTGTTGGGAGATGTTCGCAAAACTTATTATAAAAATGTCAGGCGTTAACCTGACATTTTATGCTTGTTCGTAGCTACTGCAACAAACAAAATGGGGGAATTTTTATTAAAAGAGGGGAAAATATCACAAAGTGTATACGACTGATATTGTCCCCTTAAGTCCGACCGAATGCAAGGTACGGCATTCGCGTTTGGTGAGAAAATAGTGAAAGCTATATTTCGAAAAAGTTAGGGCGTGTACCTAACTTTTTCCCCTTGCTCGCGGCTACTGCAGCGAGAACAAAAGGGGTGAATTTTTATAAAAAAGAGGGGAAAATATCACAAAGTGTATACGACTGATATTGTCCCCTAAGTCCGACCGAATGCAAGGTACGGCATTCGCGTTTGGTCGGAACTTACACCTCGTCGTTTTTCTCAATACAGGTTATAAAAGGATATTCTATTAGTATCCTGTATATCTCGTCCGCCAAGAACACGCGCGATGTATTAAGCTCAATATCCGCCGTCATCTCTCCGTTAACAAATGAGGATTTATACTTCAAGAATTTTTCAACTTTAAATATCTGTTTGAGCAACGGTATCTTTTCGGGCTCGTCAATTATCGCCATTACTTTAAGCGTGGTATATGTCCTGCCCTTAAGCCATTTTATCGGCAGATGCATTATTATCTGAAGTCCTATAAGTATGAAAGTGCTTCCAACGCCCACAACATACATGCCAGCGCCGAGCGCCATACCTATACCGGCAGTGCCCCATACGCCTGCCGCAGTTGTTAGACCGTGCAACATATCTCGGCGGTAAAAAATCATACCCGCGCCTAAGAAGCCTATACCGGTTATTATCTGCGCGGCAATTCGCGAGCCGTCAAAATTAGCTCCCGCCTGCATATCGGCAAAACCGTATTTGGATATTATCATCATCAAAGCAGCGGACATTGCAACTATAGTGTGCGTGCGCACTCCCGCTTCCTTAGATCTTGTCTTGCGCTCATATCCTATTACAAAGCCGCAAGCTGCAGCAAGAAATATTCTTAATATATAATATAGGACTTCAATCTTAAAATCTATGCCCATTGATATACCTCCGATTGTTAAGGGCTTAATATTGTCATAATTGTATTAAATAGTCAAGCTCTTTACAATAATCTTTTTATCCGCGTACGCCCTCTTCCTGCATACTAAACCGATATCCTACGCCTCTTACCGTCTCAATATAATCCATTGGAATCTTTTCTCTGATATGTGTAAGATGAACGACCACCGTGCCGGCATCTCCTAGCGACTGCAGACCCCAAACTTTGTTAAAAATCTGATCTTTGCTAAACACTCTGTTAGGATTAGAGGATAGAAAATATAACAAATCGAACTCTTTAGCGGTAAGGAAAACCTCTTCTTCTTTATGGAAAACCCTTCTTGAGAGCGGTTGAATCTTAAGGTCACGGTAGACAATCTCCACTCCCTTTTCGCCGTTGTTTCCCTTGACTCTGGTATATCTTGAAAGATGCGCCTTAACACGCGCCACAAGCTCTGCAGGGTCAAAAGGCTTGGTAATATAATCATCCGCGCCTATTCCCAAACCCCGTATTTTATCAATGCTCGCAGTCTTGGCGGTCACCATTAAAATGGGCGTATCCTTTAACTTACGTATGCGTCGGCATATCTCAAAGCCATCCATGTCGGGAAGCATAATGTCTATAATCAGCATGTCAAAGTTTTCACTCTCGGCGCGCTGATAGCCTTTGGTGCCGTTGTGTTCTATCTCTACAATGTACCCTTCTAATTCCAGGTAATCACGTTGCATCTCGGCAATACTTACTTCATCTTCAATGACTAATATTCTCTTCATTTACGACTCCTCCTTAAGGGTATGCTTATTTTTATAGAAAGTCCGTTATCATTATAAGCGACAACTTCGCCTTTATGCGCAGTCACGACGCTTTTCACTATTGAGAGCCCCAGACCGCTTCCGGATATTGGATTGGTACGGGACGGATCCCCTCTATAATAGCTCTCAAAAATATATTCGGTCTCGTATTCCTCCACGCCCTCTCCGTCGTCGGCAATAATTATAACAGCATTATCATTTTCCTCATAAACAGTTATCAGGGCGTGGCATTCGCTCTTAACTTTATATTTTACACTATTGTCAAGTATATTCTGTAATACTCTTGCGAACTGCTCTTTATCTATATATACAAGAACTTTGTGGCTTTTGTAGTCGGCTTTTATATTAAGTCCTTTCGCCGCGTATTGTATTGAATACTTGCCGACAAAATCCTTGACTATTTCTACCATATCCCGCTCTATAAATGTATATATGATATCATCGTTACCCGGCTTTGAAAAATCTGAAAGTTTATTGACAAGCACATTCATGGATTTTACCATCTCGTATATCTTCGTAGCGTACTCGTTAGTCTTTCCCATCCTTGCCGCAACGCCGTCAACAAGACCTTTTGCATACCCTTGTATTACGGTCAGCGGAGTCTTGAGATCGTGGCTTATACCTGTTATTGTCTCTCCTCTTTGTCTGTCAAACTCCGCCTTAGCGCGCGATAATTCGGAAAGTTGCTTGCGCATCATCTCGAATTCGATAATAATCTCGCATATCTCGTCGCGCGATTTGCGCTTGCTTTCGATAACCTTGGAATAGTTGCCGCAATAAACTTGATGCATGGCATATTTAAGTTTTTTGAGTCTCGGGAATATCGAGTAATATTCGCCAATGCTGATTAATATCAATATAAGCGCCGCTAAGAACACAACTCCAGTAGGATACCATAAATACGATAAGAAAATGTTGCTGTGAATCTGGTGGGTATTGTTGACCGCAATAACATAGTAATTGCCGATTTTGGCAGAATACATAACCATTTTATTATCAAATACCCATGCGGCGTTGTTGCGAGCGTATTCTGATAGCGCCTCTGCCTCTTTGATGCTAATATTGCCTTTGTATATTACCGCTTTTGCGGAATTAAAGCAAACAATGCGGTAGTCATATTCTGCTAATGCCTGAGACTTGGAACTCATCAGCGCGGATATCTGGCTATTATTACTCGCAATACCGATTTCATCCTGAATTTCGCCGAACACATTCTCGATATTTTCGATGTGCGCGGGACTCAAAGTATACTTTTCGGTATCAAGATGGTCAATAAGATAAAAAACCGCGCCGAACGCGAATGCTGCCAGCAAGATCCAAAGAACTATATTGATTATCAGTAGTTTATTTATCATTCTCATAGTTTATCTATAGATTATACTATATAATGTTATTATTTGCAATATGTGTTGTTTCATTTTGCAAAACTATACCAATTTTAACACTCTTGCTGCCTTTTCATCAAGATATGCTCCCACGCTGCCTATAGGCGAGCCGTATTCTGCCGAATGAAAATCGCTGCCGCCCGTTAATATCAAGCTGTGCTTTTCGGCAATTTCTTTTAAAAACTTGATATCCTCATAACGTTGGTTCGGATAAAAAAATTCTAAACCCATTAATCCCGCCTTGACAAGCTCGTCGACAAAGCCTGCAAGCGCTACTCTTCCGGCGTAGCGCATCGGATGAGCGATAACCGGCACGCCGCCATACTTTAATATTAACTTTACCGCATCCGCTGAGGGCATACGGTGAGTTTTTACAAAACAGGATTTGTTGGCGCCAATGTATTTATCAAAAGCCTCGGCTCTACTCCTTACATAACCCTGTTCGTATAACAACGTGGCGATATACTGCCTGCCCTTGACTCCGTCCTCGAATAATTCGCCTGTTCGCAGCTTGATACCCTGCGCTTTGAGTTTTCGCACAATTTCCTCATTACGTTGTTTTCGAAGGTCAAGTATGTTTTCGATTTCTTCAATAAATGCTTTATCGTTGTAAGGAACATTATATCCTAGAATATGCACCTCAAGCCCCAATAAACTTGATATCTCTATGCCCGGAATTAATTTTATTTTTAATGCTTCAGCCGCTGATTGCGCTTCGGCTACACCGCGCACATTATCGTGATCGGTAAGCGATACGACGTCAAGTTTTGCTTTGGCGGCAAGCTCAATTACTGCGCCAGGAGAGAGCTCTCCGTCGCTGCAATACGAATGGAGGTGCAAATCACATGGTATCTTCATCCGCGCCTCCTTCCCCTGTCTCAAGCTCCTCGGCAGCGTCATCTAGTAGCTCCACTTTTCCAAGTTTTTTCTTAATTATCAAAGTTCTCTCATTGGCTTTTCTAATCGAACCGGTAGCGGTATCCATCTGCTTTTCTGTTTTATCAAGCAACTCCGAGAACCGCATAAACTCGCGCTTAAATTCTGCCATTAGTATCCATATTTCCCTGCTGCGCTTCTCTATTGCAACCGTCTTAAAGCCCATTTGCAGACTGGTCAGCAACGCGGTTAAAGTTGTAGGACCGGCAAGCAGCACATTATAATTATGTTGCAAATGCTCCTGCAATCCGCTCCTTTTCACCATTTCGGCAAAAAGTCCTTCAATAGGCAGATACAGAACTGCAAAATCAGTAGTAAGCGGCGGTTTTATATACTTGTCACGTATGGTGCGCGCCTCCGTTTTAATTCGCTTTTCCAGTTCGCGCGACATATTCTCTACAACTTCCTTTTCACCTTTTTCACTTGCGTCTACTAGCCGCTGATAATCTTCAATCGGGAACTTTGCATCTATCGGAAGATAGACCTTGCCCTCCTCCCTACCCGGTAAAATAATAGCGTATTCGACAACTTCTCTGTTCCTGCCTATTGCAAAGTTAGTTTCGTACTGCTCCTTCACCATAATCTGTTCAAGCAAGGCGCCAAGCGCCACCTCTCCCCACATACCCCGTGTTTTTACCCCGCCAAAGACCTTTTTTAGGTCGGTAACATTTTGGGACAAATTGCGCATCTCGTTAAGCCCCTCGTGTACTTTTTCCAGCCTGTCGCTGATTATGCCGAAAGATTGTGTAAGGCGCGTTTCAAGCGTTGTCTGCAGCTTTTCCTCTACTACGCTCCTCATTTTTTCAAGTTGCGCGGCGTTATCGCCTCTTATGTCGGCTAAAGTGCGGCTGACATCCGTTTTAAGACTATCGAATTTATAATCAATATTCTTCGCAAAAGCGTCTTGTCTTGTCTCTAGCGCAGTAATGCTCTCGTTAAGCCTGCGCTCAATTCTTTCGGCTTCCTTTGACTGGGTGTCCGTATGTAATTTAATACCGCCGATAAGAGAGTTATTGGCAGTGCTCAAAATGTTAGAAAAAGCCGACATCTGGGTTTTGCTGTCAGTGTCGAGCAGCTCTCTGATTTCATTCAAGCCTCCGCCTCTTTTTTCCTTTTTGATTATCAATAAAATAACCCCGCTTACAGCAGATAGCGCTATTACAAGATTGATTATTGATAATATTAATATCGCATTATCCATTTAAACTCCTGTTTGTCTATTTTTCATTTAATAGTCGCAATGCCCAGTCAAGTTGTTCCTCTTTTGTCATACGCCGCCCTTCCTTTGCGCATTGGGTTAATACACCCTTAAGCAAGTCTGCCAGTTCAATATTAATTGCGCCAAGCTCCAGAATATCTATGCCGTTAATGTCCAGATCCCTCACCGTAAGCGGTATATTTTTCCTTTTCATCTCCAAAAAGCAAGTTCTCATTCTGTTCACGATTTTGTCGTCATAATTATTACCGGTCGCCCTTCCGTCCGCTTCGCGCACCTCTAATAAATCCTCAATAATATCGTAATTTTTTTGAATAAATACCCGCAATTTTCCGATACCTGTCAAGCCGTCAATATCATACATATGATTGCGTATAAGTCTTTCTGTTCTTGCCGTTACGGCTTTTGGATACCGCAGCGTACTATTAAGAATTCGGTTTGCCATATCCGCGCCGATTGTAGCGTGACGGTGCATATTGCCGTCTGCTGTTATTGCTGATGGTTTGCCTATGTCGTGCAAAAGCATGGTCAATCTAATTCCCGGAGGACTTACCCTCACGGATTCAAGAATATGATTATATACATCGTATTTATGGTAATCTTCCCGTTGTGAAAGTCCAATGCAGTCTTCCATCTCGGGTATTAGATATTTCCACAACCCCAGCTTGCCTATTGTGACCAACCCTTTATAATGCGCATTGCTTATATCGTATTTCTTATCAGCGTACAGTATTTTGTCTAGCTCTGCGCTTTTACGCTCAGGCGCAATATCGGCAAGACGGTCTGCGCATTTCTGCGCGGCTTCAAAGGTGTCAGGTTCAATTTCAAAGCCCAGTTCGGCGGCAAAGCGCGCCAATCGCAATAGTCTTAACCCATCCTCGCCGAATACTTTATTGGGAGTTGTAGTGGTTCTTATCAGTCTATTTTTCAAATCGGCAAGCCCGTTGCCGGTTGGGTCTATAACCTCACCCTTAGACACCTCGCAATAAAGGGCGTTAACTGTAAAATCTCTTCTTAAAGCGTCCTCACAAATATCGGTGACGAATATTACTTCATTCGGAGTATGCTTGCCGTTTGTCGGATAGCTGTCACGTCGAAAACAGGTATACTCGTATTCTTCCTCACCGATTATAAACTTTAGCGTGCCTATGCGGGGATTGACAGGCACAATCTTTATCCGTCTGTCAAGTCTCTCTTCAACCTCTTGCGGAGTAAGACTTGAGCAAATGTCAATATCCGTTTTTAGACAATTATCCCAAAGCAGCTGATTACGCACAAATCCGCCTACAATATATAGAGGCGCGTTAAGCATAGATGCAATTTTTCTCAACCCTTCCGGAACGAACATTTTAATACTTTTCGGGAGATAGCACGCACACGTCGGGCAGCTGTCTGTATTTTTCGCCGTAATCTAACCCGTAACCCACAACGAATTCATTGGGAACGACAAAACCGACATAATCAACCTCTATGTTTGCTTGTTTTCTTTCGGGCTTTTCCATAAGCGCGCATATTTTCACCGAGGCGGGATTCCTTGCCAGTAATAGCTTCTTCAGATACGCAAGCGTTAGTCCGCTATCGATAATATCATCCACGATAAGTACGTCACGACCAAGAATCGGCGAATTCAAATCCTTTTGCAGCTTAACCTCGCCCGAACTTTTAGTATCGGCGCCGTAGCTTGACGTTGCCATAAAATCTATCTCTAGATCTAAATCAACTTTTCTTATAAGGTCGGAGAAAAATATAGCCGCGCCGCGCAGTATACATACCATTAATAATTGCTTACCCTTGTAGTCTCTGCTTATTTCGGCTCCGAGTTCTGCTGTCCGCGCTTCAAGCGCCTCTTTGCTGTAAAGTATTTTTGCAACGTCTTTATATAATTCCATCAGTTCCTCTCCTCCAGTATAGTAAAAATTTCTTTAGTATTATTATCTACCGCAATGTTAGCGGATATTTCCATTCCAGTTATCGCAAGCACTTCTTTGCCTGAGGCAATAAGAATTAGGCTGTCGCGCAGTCTTTTGGGCACCTTCTTATCGGTAAGATAATCACCCAATGTCTTTGTGCCGCCGCCAAATTTGGTAAAATAATCGCCTTCGCTTCTTGTTCTTATTCTGGCGTTAGCGGGGATTTTGTCAATGTCAAAACGGATTTTGTCATCCTCAATATATT
>SACC01000255.1 GCA_009928745.1 Clostridia bacterium | reverse complement strand
GAATAGGCGTATATTCAATAGCGCGCAGCTTTTCCTTTCCTTCGATTATAATCGCGCCGTTACCCGCGCCGTAAATCTTGGCGCCCATAGCGTTAAGAAAATTTTGCAGATCGACTATCTCGGGCTCTTTTGCGACATTTCTGATTATCGTATGACCTTTTGTGAGCGCGGCAAGCAGCATAAGGTTTTCTGTAGCGCCTACGCTCGGATAATCGAGCGTCACATCTGCCGCATGAGCTTTTTCGCTGTCGCAATAGATAAGTCCGTGCCGCTCCTCTATCTTAACGCCCATTTCCGCAAAACCTTTGAGATGAATGTTAATCGGACGCATTCCTATATCACATCCGCCGGGATAGGGTATAACCGCCTTTTTACATCTGCCTAACACTCCTCCCAAAAGAAAAATTGATGAACGAAGTTCTTTCGCCAGCTCCGTGCTTATTATGTATTTGTCAGCTGAACTGCTGTCTATATAAATATTGCCTTCTATAAATTGATATTTGCCCCCAAGCTCGTCGAGCATTTTACCCATTGTCTGAATATCACTGATATTCGGACAGTTATGTATTATGAAATCACCTTCTGCAAGAAGCGTGGCGGCCATTATGGGTAATATTGCATTCTTTGCGCTCTTAATTGCAATAGTTCCCGAGAGGCTGCGCCCGCCCGAAATCAATAATCTGTCCATATTTCTCTCCAATATGTAATTTGTTACATACTATGATTTTTAATTACTAAAGTGTCACAGTTATGTCTGCATATTGAAAGCAAAATACCGATTGCCGAAGTGAAACACACCAGCGAACTCCCTCCGTAACTAAGAAAGGGAAGCGGTAATCCAGTAGGTGGCACAGCGCCCGAAACCACAGCGATATTCAATACTGACTGCACTGCAATAATTGATGTTATCCCGAAGGCAAGTATTGCGGCGTATCTTGAATTTGCCTTTGATGCAATACTGTATCCGAGATAAATCATATACAAAAACACCAAAATAACGGCAACACAGCCGATAAAACCGAGCTCCTCTCCAATGATTGAAAAAATAAAATCTGATTCGGCAAAGGGTAAAAATAAATATTTTTGCCTTGAATTAAAAAGTCCCACGCCGAAAAAACCGCCCGAGCCTAACGCGTAGTAAGATTGTATTAACTGATACCCCTCGGCTTTTGGCGCAGCCCACGGGTCAATAAATGCCATGATGCGCTGCAGTCTGTACGGCTCCATTATTATCATCACCGGAATAAGCGCGGCAGTAGGCACAAAGAGCGTTGCAAAATGCTTTGCCTTAGCGCCTCCTGCGAACAACAGCATAAGCATAACTGCGCCTACACATATTGTAATTGACATATTGGGTTCAAGCATTAATAGCACGCAAATTGCCGCGCCGATAAGAAGTACAGGCAGCATATTTTTGAAGGTATGCGTGCCTTTTTTGGATATGTACGCGGCGCAAAATATAACATATCCGAATTTTGCGACCTCAGAGGGTTGCATGGTCATAAAGCCAAGATTAATCCATCTTTTTGCGCCGTAATTCTCCACTCCGACTGCCGGAATAAAAATAATTATCAATAAAACAAAGGATACAATAAGTATCGGATATCTCAACTTAATTAGTTTTTCTATCTTGAAGTTAGCAAGCGCAAACATACAGACAACGCCGATAAATAAAGCTATCGCTTGTTTTTTTACAAAATAAAAGGCGTCGCCATAGGTCAAGTGCGCCGAGTAGCTGCTTGCGCTATAGAGCATTAAAAGACCTAGCAAAGAAAGAGAAAGCGTGCAGACAATTAAACGGATTGCGGCATAATTATTGGGATTGCCTTTTAGCGTTGATAAGTTCCTCAAACACTTTCCCCCTTTGTTTGTAGTCGTAATATACGTCAAAACTTGATGTGGCGGGAGAAAACAGCAGATTATTGCAGTCGGTATATTGAAAAGCGTTAGTAACAGCGCTATTAATGTCTTCAAAAACCTCGATAATGTTGTCTTTTTCGGCGTTTTTTGCTCCGTTCAATACCGCGAGAGTATTCGCTCCGCACAAAAGAATATGTTTAATTTTGGGATCCAGCGTTTTGAAAAACAACGTGTAGTCGTCCAATTTATCGTAGCCGCCCATAATAAGTACAGTATCGCCCCGCATTGACTTAATTGCGCAGATTGTCGCGCCGATATTAGTGCCTTTGCTGTCGTTAAAGACATTCATGCCGCATACTTCGCCCAAACATTCGATACGGTACTTTGGCAGATTATACTTCCTTAGCGTATCCGCAAAGCATTCTGAGCAGCCGCCGCTAAAGCATATGGCAAGACTTAACGCGCACAATGCGTTAAGAATATTATGGTCTCCCTTGATTTTTAAGTCTTCAATGCTGATAACATCAATTAATTCTTCATCCGTTCTGTAATAAATAATTCCGTCTTTTACGAACAAATCCGCATTTTCGTCCGATAGAGAATAAATGAACTTTTTGCATTTTACCTCATATTGTTCTTCAGAATTCATAACGGCCATTTCTTTGGTGTTCTTAAAAATACTTTTTTTGATTTCTATGTAATTCTCCATTGTCCCGTGCCGCTCTATATGGTCGGGTGTAATATTGGTTATTGTTGCAATATCTGAGCAAAAACATTGGCTTTGCTCCAGCTGAAAGCTGCTGACCTCAACAACTGCCGCGTCATTTTCTCCCAGCCATTTGCACCAATTGATAAAAGGCACGCCGATATTACCGACTGCCGCCGCCTTATATCCCGCATTCTTTAACATCTCTGCGGTAAGACTTACCGTTGTTGTCTTGCCGTTAGTGCCAGTTACCG
>SACC01000254.1 GCA_009928745.1 Clostridia bacterium | reverse complement strand
CACTGGTACTACTCTATAGTTCATAAAATAGCGAATTGGATTCATTATTTCTTTTTCTGTTTTAACAATATTTTTCATTTTATCTCCATAAAAAACATTTTATTAAAGTTAAATAATTCTATACTTAAGTCTTTTTGCAATAATATACGTATCTTTGCAGGTATTTAAATCATTATTTTCACATTCATCAGCATTTTTATAAAAGACAAATTTGCCATCATTAAGCTTGATATTAGCTTCGAAAATTATTGTTGTATAAATCGGATCTATTGGAAGAAGTTCCATTTTGATTGTATCTTCAAACAACAATTCAATAACATAATCATCATAGCTCTCAAATCTTACTATCAACTGCCTTTTATCATCAAGTACATTTAATACCGTTTCACCATTACGCATTTTTACTTTTTTGCATCCTGGCAGATAATTAATTGAAGTAATAATCCAGTCATGAAAAGAATATATCGAATTCAAAAAATCATCCAGCATTTTTTTATCAAGGATTTCAACATAATTACCTGAAATAACAAGTTTTGTAATATCAATAGTTTCATATCGCGTCATATTAAAATTATAGCACAAAACTATTTATGTATTTTCATGAATTATATACAAATTATTTTTTGTCCGTTAAAAAATGCATTCTTTGTTATATTAATATGAGTATACATAAAATTTATCCTTATTTGATAATGTATCCAATTTTGAGTCCGACCGTAAGCTTTGGAACAAAGATTACGCGATTGGTCGGAGTAGCAAGGCATTCGCCGAAAAAATAGGACTTTCATTCTTTGAAAGTCCGTCAAATAAGGCGCAATGACTTGCGGGGACTTGCTCGCACTCTCGCTACCGCTCGCCGACACGCCGGGGCAGCCTCGTGCCATTCACTGGATGGCTCTTTCGTGCCGAAGCCTGCCCGTTCAAGTCCCGTTTTCGCACCAAAAAAGAGCTTAGTTACCTAAGCTCTTCTGGTGCGAAGAACGGGACTTGAACCCACATAGTATTACTACCACTAGAACCTGAATCTAGCGCGTCTGCCAATTCCGCCATCCTCGCATTACTACAATATTGTAATATCAATATGCGGTAATGTCAATTAAAAAAATTTCTTTTTTTGAATATATCGTAATATTTGTTTACCTTATCAATATAACTTCTTGTTTCGCTGTATGGGATATTTTCTAGGTTTATCCCTTGTTTCTGCCAGTTCTTAACCGTTCCCTCTCCTGCGTTGTATGCCGCCAGCTGCCAGTTGCGGTCTTCAAAGTACGAAAGATACGAAAGGTACCATACTCCGAGTTCTATATTGAATTCTGCTCTATAAAGATATTCTTCTTTATACTCCATATTACGCAGCTCGCATATCCATAGAGCGGTTGAGGGAAGTATCTGCATTATGCCTATTGCCCCCGCCCGTGAGACAACATTGGTATTAAAATTACTCTCCGCTTTGCATACGGCAAGCGCAAGCTCGGGCTCTATCGCGTAATCTTCGCATATCTTGTCAACAGTATCTATATATGGCTTCGCGCCGTAATAACAGGATACCGATAATATAGGCAGGATTAATATTAATATTATAACGCCAATTCTTCTAGCAACGCGCAATATAACTCCTCCACAACTCTTTTTAATGAAGCATACTCACCATTGTTGTCTATTATGACAATATTAGGCAAATCTATGTTTATCTCACCTTGCAGTTCAATAATCCTGTTGACCTTACCTTGTGTCAACCCGCTACGCTTCAATACTCTTTCAATGCGGATATCCTTATCGGCGGCAATATACCATAAGCGGTCGAATGACATATTCACTTCATTTATCAATGGTATTTCAAAAAATACCAATTTGCCACGCGACCTCTCCTCCATAAGCTCAACTATAAGCGGGTGGGCTAGCCGCATTAGCTGCTGTCTCTTGCTCTCATCGTCAAATATAATAGAAGCAAGCGCTTGCCTGTCTACGACACCGTCAATTATCGCCTCGGGGATTATGTCCTTTAGCCTGCTTATATATACTTTATCGTATAACAACTCGTTGTTAATCTCATCAGCGACTAGCACATTCGCGCCGTTGGCGCGTAATATTGCAGTAACTGCTGTTTTGCCGCTACCGATACCGCCGATTATACCTATGCGAAAAGTTTGTTCAATCATTTTGCTTCCATCCAATTATTACCCGAAGAAACATCTGCAACTAAGGGAACCGTTAGTTTCGCTACCTTTTCCATCTCGTTCTTTAACATTCTTTTTACCCTATCAACTTCGGCTATCGGCGCATCAATTATCAATTCGTCATGTACTTGCAGTAATAGCTTAGAATGCAAACCTTCATTTTTTAAGGCGTTATATACATTAATCATGGCGATTTTTATAATATCCGATGCGCTGCCCTGCAGGGGCATATTCATTGCTGCCCTTTCGCCAAAGCTTCGCAAATTAAAATTGCTTGATTTTAATTCGGGTATATATCTGACCCGCCCGAATAAGGTGCGCACATAACCATTTTCGTGAGCGTATCTCTTCGTATCTTCCATATATTTTTTCACGGAAGGATATGTCTCAAAATACTTCTCGATGAATCTTTTTGCTTCTGCAACGCTTGTGCCGATATTGTCGGATAAACCATAATCGCTAATGCCGTATATAATGCCAAAATTGACAGCTTTTGCCCGTCTTCTCATCTCGCCGGTTACCTCAATCTCCGTTACTCCGAACACCTTAGCGGCAGTTGCTGTATGGATATCCATATTCTCAAGATACGCCTTTACAAGCTCTTTATCCTTAGAATAATGCGCCATCAGCCGCAATTCGATCTGCTCCTCGGAATCGGTCGCCC
>SACC01000253.1 GCA_009928745.1 Clostridia bacterium | reverse complement strand
CCGCCACAACAAAATCCAGAATACTGTCGCCTAAATATTCCAACTTTTGATAGTTCTGCTGTGTTTGATTAAAAAAAGAAGGATGGGTGAGCGCCCTTCTTAACAATTCTTTGTTCTTAAAAGTATAGTTAATGATTGTTTCTACTAATGCGTCATTCATTGCCAAAATATTTTTTCAACTGCTTGTCAAGTTTTGCCGTAATACCGCTCTCCGCCATTTTCTTTGCCTGCAATATGGATGCCGCTATTGATTTTGCCTTTGTGCTGCCGTGAGTCTTAATAAGTGGTTTTAATACTCCCAAAAAAGCCGCTCCACCGTATTCCGTGTAATCCAATCGTTTTTTAAGCGCCTTAAAAGAACTTTTCATCAATAATGCGCCGATTTTTGCCTTAAAACTTTTGCCAATTTCCTCTTTTAAAGCCGCAAAAACCATATTAGCGGTACCTTCTGCGCTCTTTAAGGCAATATTACCGTTGAAGCCGTCCGCTACAATTACATCATAATCACCGCTTACTATATCTCTAGCTTCCACGTTGCCCGCAAAATTTATATCCATTGCTCTCAAACTGCTGTTGGTAGTTCTGATTAAATCGCTGCCTTTTTCGTTCTCGGCGCCGTTAGATAACAGCCCGACTTTGGGATTGGCTATAGCGTATACTGCCTGCATATAACATATGCCCATTATTGCGAATTGTACAAGGTGCTCAACTTTGCATTCAATATTTGCCCCGCAATCAATAAGCATCACGTTGCCGCCCTTCATTGTGGGCAAAACCGGAGCTAACGCAGGTCTCTTTACGCCGTTAAGCCTTCCTAGAGTAAAGATACCTCCTGCTAACACTGCGCCGGTGCTTCCTGCTGAGACAAAACCGTCAACGTCTTTTTCTTTCAAAATAGTAAGCGCTTTGACCAGTGATGAATTCTTTTTGCGTCTTATTGCGATTGTCGGAACCTCTTCGCAGGTAATTACCTCGGGAGCGTCAACAATTGTGATTCTGGCGCCGCTGTAAAACTCTGCAATAATATGTTTAAGCGCTTCTTCGTTGCCAGTAATAATGACCTCTAAATCTTTATCTTGATTAACCGCCTGAACTGCGCCTTTTACTATCTCATAAGGAGCGTTGTCTCCGCCATATCCGTCAACTACTATTTTCATCCTTCCTCCACTAACCTCAAAATGTGTAATTATGTAGCGCAATCAGGTCGATATTTTGAAATTATATAATGTAAACTTGTTTCATTATAACAATAAAGCTTAAAATAATATTAAATTATGGAATCAATAATAACTCCATTGAATCATTTTTCACTCTACTTTTGCATTTTATACTCTTATGATAACTAATCCGTCAAACTTGCGTGAGATAGTTATCACTGTAAATAGTATCTATTGCTTATTACTATTAAACACGGAAAAAGTAGGCATTTTGCCTACCTTTTCGTTTGCAATTATAGTAATGCTATCTAGTATTCCTTATTCTAGTAAACCTAATAAGCTAATTATTTGCCTAACAGAAAAGGTACAATAATATTATTATTCAGCTTTCTTTTCTTTGATTTCTATAGCTTGCTTGCCGTCATATGAACCGCAGCTCTTACAAACTCTATGACTTTGAACCGGCTCGTGACACTTCGGACACTCAACAAGACCAACTGCAGATATTTTCCAATTAGCAGCTCTTGAACGCTTTCTACATTTAGATGTTTTTCTTTTTGGTAATGCCATCTTTCGCACCTCCCGTATTAATTAATTTTTTCAAAATCCCAAAGGGATTAGAATCTTCTATATTATTATCGCACTTACAATCGCCTTTATTAAGGTTTTGACCGCATGTCGGACAAACTCCCTTGCAATTCTTGCTGCACCGCACAGTGCGGACTATTGAGAAAACGATACATTCTTTGATTAAAGGCATAATGTCTATCGCGTCCTCTTTGGCAATATATTCTTGACTGTCGGGAGTAAACCCTTCGTCAAGCGTGCATGAGCAACGGGTTTTTGTAGGCTCGCCGCACAAATCACAATGCGCCAGAATGTCGTATGAGGTTGTTACTCTTACCATTAGCTCTTCATTAATCCAAAGATATGTGCCAGTAAGAGTTATATCGCCCTCAACGGAAGCATCAACAATGTCTGCGAGTCCCAAAGAAGCATCATAAACATTTTTAAATTTGTAGGAATGCCCTTCTTGCAAGTTTCTTAATACAATATGCATCCTACACCTCCGACATTCATTGATTATATAAGATATTCCACTACATGTCAAACCTTTTTAAGCGGGTAAAAACATTTTTATAACCCTGTTGCGCATATTATGTAATTCATCTAACTATAACGCAATATTTGCGGATTATCCCTAAAAAACAAGATTTGTGGGGAATTACTGTATCAGCGAAAGCGTGTCTCTAGCAATAACCAATTCTTCGTTGGTAGGTATTACATAAACTGCAACCTTTGAAGTATCAGAGCTGATTTTTGCCAAGCTGCCCTTTATTGACTTATTAAGTTCCCAATCGATATCGATACCCATGAAATCAAAATTCTTTAGCATACGTTGTCTGGTGTGGTAAGAATTCTCTCCGATTCCGCCGGTCAAAACGATACAATCAACACCGCCCATTGCAGCGGCGTATGAGCCGATATACTTTTTTGCCCTGTATGCAAAAAGCTCTAAAGCTAGCTTTGCCTTTTCGTCACCGCCAGACCTTGCCTTTTCAAGATCGCGAAAATCTGAAGTGCCAGCCATACCAAGCATGCCGCTCTTTTTATTGAGATAAATGTCACACATATACGCGATATCGGTAATATTGCGCTTTACCATGATGTATTCGATAATTGCGGGATCGATGTCGCCGCAGCGGGTACCCATAGGCAATCCTTCTAGTGGGGTGAAGCC
>SACC01000012.1 GCA_009928745.1 Clostridia bacterium | reverse complement strand
GATGGGTAATATGACGATAGCGACGGATGCGACAACTGCGCTTACTGCAAATGCATTTAACTGGACGGGTTACACCTTCGCAGGCTGGTCGATAGCTGTTGATGATACGGTCGAATATGCTGACGGCGCGAACTATACAATGGGTACCGCGAGCAGTTACACCCTGTACGCAGTATGGGAAGCAATTGAGTATACCATAACTTATGATCTGGACGAAGGAATAAACAACGAGAACAATCCGACTATTTATAAAATAACGAGTCCAAGAATATTAATCGTTGCTCCTATCAAAGTCGGGTATATCTTCATAGGATGGTTTAATGCGGATATGCAAACTCTTGCGGATATAGATATTGAACATGGTTCAACTGGTAATATAATTTATTATGCCGTATGGGAAGCTAACGATAATACGCTTGTTTTTAATGCGAATGGCGGTAGCGGAACAATGACAAATATGACTATAAAGCCTAATATTACGGCGGCATTGTCGGTTAACACATATTCAAAAACCGGATATAGTTTTGCCGGTTGGGCGACAGCTTCTGACGGTGAGGTAAGCTATACAAACGGAGCAAATTACACAATGGGGACTAACTCCTCATATACTCTTTATGCAATATGGACTATTAACAAATACAGAATTACATTTAATAGCAATGGTGGCACTGCGGTTGCAGGCGTGGAACAAAATTATGCAACTGTTGTGGTGAGTCCAAGCACGCCTTTCAAATACAATTTTGAATTAGCAGGTTGGTATACTGACCTCGAATTAACGAATCCTTTTATGTTCCCTACAACAATGCCGGCGATGGATTTAACACTTTATGCCGAATGGGGCACCGAAGGATTAGCTTATGTGATGTCAGACGGGTCTTATTCAGTGAATTCGGGCACTGCGAAAAATAAAACGGAAATATATATTCCAAACAGAAAAAATGGCATACTGGTTACAACTATTGCAGGAAACTCTTTTGCAAACTGCGAAAATCTACAATATGTGGAAATACCGATTAGCGTAACGCTTATAGGACCCGGCGCTTTCAGCGGTTGCGGCGCATTAAGCTCCATATCGCTTCCGTTTGTCGGCGCGCGCGCTTCGGCAAGTCTTGGAAATACCTCGTTATTCGGCTATATTTTTGGTACAGCTTCATATTCGGGAGGAGTATGTGTTAATCAAAAATGGTCGACAACTGCGGGTAATCAAATTGATTATTATTTGCCGGGAAATCTGCGTACTGTGAAGATTACCGGAGGTTCTTCTCTAAAATACGGCGCATTTTTTAATTGTAGCATGTTAACAGAGATCGAAATTTCCCCAAGCACCTTAAACATATCGTCCTCTTCCTTTGCCGGCTGCAGCAATTTAAGTAAACTTACAGTACCGTTTATAGGGGCTAGCTCAAGTTCCACCGGTACTAATGCTGTACTTGGTTATATGTTCGGAAATACTGCGTATACAGGCGGTATATCCGTGCAACAGTATTATTCTTCGGCAAAAACTACGACCTATTACATACCTGCAAATCTTGTGGAAGTTATTGTAACCGGGAATACTTTAGTTAGTTACGGCGCATTTTCTAATTGTACCATGCTCGAAAAAGTCTCTCTTGCTTTTAATAATGCAGGCATTAGTCCATACACGTTTTACGGTTGTACCTCACTATATGATATTGAGTTATCTGATAGCATTGCCCAAATTCCCGAAGCGGCATTTTATGGCTGTATTTCTATAACCGCAATCGATATCGGCGCAAATATAATTTCTATAGATAAATCAGCTTATTATGGCTGTGAATCATTAATTCAGTTGTCTTTTGAGAATGCAACTAACCTTGTAAGCATTGGCGAAACGGCATTTTATGGATGTTCAGCGATTACCAATATTATGCTTCCCCAAAGTCTTATATCAATTGGCGCTGCCGCATTCGGCGGTTACGTAAGTCTTGAAAATATTTCGCTACCTTTTATAGGAGCTTCGGCTTCCTCAACGGGCGCGTCCGCATTGTTCGGGTATATTTTTGGCACAAGCATATACGAAAGCGCAATAGAAACAGTACAGATATATAGCGGTAATTCAATTATTTATTATCTGCCTTCAAAGTTGCGCACCGTAACTATTACTGGCAATAACGGTCTTAAATACGGCGCCTTCTCAGGTTGCGCAATGTTAAGCGGTATTACTTTTTCTTCGCAAGCGGGAAATATTGAGGCAAACGCATTCTACGGTTGTATAAGATTGAGAATTATTAAATTGATGGGGACAGCCATTCCCGCGTTGGATTCCAGCGCTCTGCCTGCCGATGTATATGCCGTAATTATAGTCCCAGATGCGGTTTTATCGACATTTAAGTCGGTTCAAGCGGCAGGCTGGTACGACCATCGCGAAAAAATATTCGGCGAAAGCAATTTAACGGGTGATTATTGTATCAATAACAATGTTTTGGTCAAATATGTGGGTAACGGAAAAGATATCAATTTGCCAAGCGTGACAAGCATAGGCGAAAGAGCCTTATACAATTGTAGTGATTTGACAGCAATAAATATATCCGGAAGCGTTACTACTATAGGTTCTTATGCTTTCGCTTTTAATCAATCGGTAGAATCTTCGGTCTTATCAATAACATTCGGCGCGGAAAGCAATCTCGTCACAATAGCTTCTTATGCGTTCTCTGGTTGCAGTTCGCTTACAGGTATAACGCTTCCGTCTAATGCTTCAACAATAGGAAATTTTGCGTTCGAAAATTGTCGTGGATTACTGACAGTATCTCTTCCTGCTAATTTGACGCAGCTTGGAGAGAGCGCTTTTTACAAGTGTAGCGCATTAACTAACGTTACGCTTCCGTCAGGCATAATCTCAATTGCGAAAAATCTTTTCAAAGAATGTACAGCGCTCCTCGGAGTGACGCTGTCTGCTAATACGGAGCAAATTAGACAAGGAGCGTTTTACGGCTGTTCGTCGCTAGCTGGAATCACATTGCCTTCAACGGTTGTTGCGATCGGCGAATATGCGTTCTTTAATTGCAGCAGTATGACATCGGTAATATTCAACACAAACATAATAACGGAAATAAACGGATATACATTCTATAACTGCAGCAACATTGCAAGCATCTCATTACCTTTGAGTATCAGCAAAATTGGCGAATATGCGTTTTACGATTGTATCGGAATAACTAATTTGAGTATTCCTAATAATGTTACCGCAATAAATGCGCATGCCTTTAAGGGTTGCTCGAATCTTGTTGGTGTAGTCTTCGGTAGCGGCAGCAAACTTGCGACGTTAGGTGAGAGCGCATTTTACGGGTGTTTACGCATTGTTGAGATTGATTTACCCGAAACGTTAATTGCTCTAGGCGAGGGCGCGTTCGGCGGCTGTAGTGGTCTTACCACTATGTCTTTGCCGTTTATTGGAAAAGGTATTGTAGCTGAAGGCACCGAAGCGTTATTAGGATATATAGTCGGAGCGACGCAATATACAGGCGGAACGCGCGTTACACAATATTATTCGGAAACGCAAAGCGCGGAATATTATATACCTACATTTTTGAGAATAATAGAAATCACA
This sequence comes from Clostridia bacterium, assembly GCA_009928745.1. GTDB lineage: Bacteria > Bacillota > Clostridia > Christensenellales > CAG-1252 > SACC01. Next base: position 11,233 of record SACC01000012.1, on the reverse strand, counting down.
AAAGTTACTGCGGTAGGTTATGGCGCATTCAGTAATTGCTCGATGTTTACGAGCATTATAATGCCAACTATTTTATCTGACATAGGGGACTACGCGTATTACGGCTGTTCAAGCCTTACAGCGTTCTTGATACCTGCCAATGTTACATCTCTAGGCAAAGGAATTTTCGAAAATTGTACTGCGCTTTCGACTATAACGATACCTACTAGCGTAACTAGTATTGGCGCAGATTGTTTCAAGAACTGCTCCGCACTGACTTCACTAATGTTGCCGCCAAGCGTGACTGTGATAGGCGCAGGCGCCTTCAGTGGTTGTAGCGGTTTGACTTCAGCGACATTATCTTTTGCTGGTGAAAGCGCAGAAAGTACAAATGAGTATGCGTTATTCGGTCATATATTTGGTACTGAACCCTATGCGGGGGGTGTTTCGGTTAATCAGTACTTTAGCGCTATCGATTTTGTTGTATATTACATTCCTGCGCAATTGGAAGCGATATACATTACCGGCAATTCCACCTTGAATTATGGAGTGTTTAGCAATTGCTTGATGCTCAAAACAATAACGATACCGTCAAGTGTTACGAAGATATGCGGTCGCGCTTTTGCAGGCTGCAGCGGACTAACAAGCTTTACGATAAATAATACGGTTACCGAGATTGAAGAAAGCGCTTTTGCAGGTTGTAGCGGACTTACTACTATTAGTCTTCCTAACAGTATGCGTATTGTCGGGGAAAAGGCATTCGAAAGTTGTACTTTGCTTAATACAGTAAACGTAGCAAGAAATGTCGAATTAATCGCTGGCAGCGCGTTCAATTATTGCAGCGCACTTGTAGCTGTCAATGTAAATGCCGCTAACGTCACTTATATGTCAGTTAACGGGATATTGTTTAATAAAACGCAAACAGCTATATTGAAATATCCGCAAGGCAAGAATAGTGTCACATATACTATTCCGTCGTCGGTTATCACGATTGGGGCTTATGCGTTCAGTGCCTGCGATACACTTGAGACAATAATAATCCCAACAAGTGTTACATCTATAGGCGCATATGCATTTATATATTGTTCAGGGTTTGAAAGTATAAATATACCTTCAAGCGTCCTGACAATAGCAATGGGAGCTTTCAAAAATTGCTCGAATCTTGATAACTTAACAATACCTTCAAGCGTTACTGGGATAGGAGAAGGCATACTTAGCGGCTGTAATTCGCTTGGCGGCTTAACGCTACCTTTTGTGGGCGCATCCTCTATTGCAACGGGTCAAAACGCTTTATTCGGCTATATCTTCGGCAATGTCAATTACGAAGGTAGCTCGTCAGTAACTCAGTTTTATTCGACAAACGGAAGCAGGATATTCTATCTGCCTGATTCTCTTATCGCGGTTACGGTGACTGGAGAAACACGTATAAGCTACGGCGCATTTTATAATTGCAAAAAGCTTGTGTCGATAATTTTACCCAACACGGTAGACACTATCGGCGAAAAGGCGTTTATGTATTGTGAGGCGCTTGTATCTGTGGACATACCTGAAAGTGTGACTTCGATAGCTCCCTGGGCTTTTTCGTCCTGTACGGCGCTTTGTAGCGTAAATATCCCCGCAAGCGTGGAAAATATCGGAGCGTATGCGTTTGCATACTGTTCCTCTCTGACTTTGGTAAATATAATGCGCAGCAGTACGAACGGAATAGCCAGCGGCAGCAACGGAATGTTCCTTTACTGCAACGCGGCAATGAAAGTTTATGTACGAGCTGCGAGCTTAGAAACATACGAAGAAGCGTCCGTATGGTCAGATTACGCATCCGCGCTCCGCGCTATGCCGGTTGTCAGCTTTGAAACTAACGGCGGCAGTTTAATCGGAGCGGTAGATGTTGCATATAACGGCAAATTGGTTAAACCCGAAAGTGATCCTTCCAAAATCGGAAATAGCTTTGTAAAGTGGTATGCTGATATGGCATGTCTGTCGGAGTATAATTTCGACGGCACATATTTGACAGAGGATATAGTGGTTTATGCAAAATGGGCTATAGGAGCGTACACAATTACCTTCGAAACTAACGGCGGCAGCGGAGTTGCAAATATTACAGAGGATTATAATATCGACCTTGAGGCTCCTGTCAATCCGACGAAAGCAGGATTTGAATTTGCCGGCTGGTATTCGGACGCGGCGCTAAATTTATATTATGTATTTACCGATGCCAAAATGCCCGACGAGAACATTACGCTTTATGCCGACTGGGGCACAGCCGGACTTTTGTATACCGTAATAGACAGTGATAGCTGTTCTGTAAGCAAAGGTGAAGGTCAAACTCTTATCGGCGCTGTCAAACTACCCAACAGACACGAAGGCAAAGCGGTGACAGTAATACATGATTTTAGCGGTAGTACGGGAATTACTTCTTTTGTAATTAACTTAACCGCTCAAAAGATAAGCGGCAACGCATTTAGCGGCTGTAGCGGACTTCTTTCGATAACCATACCGGATAATGTGACCGAAATCGGAGCGGGCGCGTTCTCGGGTTGTACCGGACTTTTATCAATGACATTAACTTTTGCAGGCAAAAGCGCCCAAGCGACTGGAGCAAACGCGCTGTTAGGCTATATATTCGGTACAGAATCCTATGTGGGCGGTATGGCTGTTTCACAATACTACGGTATAGAAAATAGCATCGCCATGACGCAAACATATTATCTGCCTTCGGGACTTGTCAGCGTTACGATAAACGGCGCTCAAACCCTAGGTTTTGGCGTATTCTCTAACTGCGCAAATATTGAAGAAATTGTTATCGGAGACACGGTGACGGGTATTGGTGAACGCGCATTCTGGGGTTGCTCAGGACTTTCCTCGGTAACGCTATCTGCCAATCTCTGCGGCATATCCGAAAATGCGTTTACGGATTGTATTGGATTGAGTGTTATAGTTATTCCAGATAGTGTTGTTGCGATAGACGCATATGCGTTCAGCGGTTGCACTGGTCTTGTCGGGATAACAGTGCCCTCAAGTGTCCTAACAATAGGCGCTTCGGCGTTCTCTGGCTGCTCTGCCCTTACAGACATAACAATAGAATATGGCGTTAAGGAGATAAGAGAGGGCGCGTTCGGCGGATGCGGTAATCTTACGGCAGTAGTTGTACCCGATAGCGTGGAAAGCATCGGGAACAGCGCATTCAAAGGCTGTGTGAAATTGACAACGATTTCACTTCCGTTTACCGGTGCGACGATTACGTCTACATACGATCAAGCGGTGTTCGGTTATATTTTCGGAACAGAAATCTATAGCGGCGCGAGCTTGACAAGACAAGAGTTTGCGGCGGGTTCTTATGCAGAATATTATATACCTAACACCTTACTCAGCGTAACAGTGACCTGCGGGACGGAGCTTAAATACGGCGCGTTCTCCAGTTGTTCAAAATTGACTACCGTTATTCTGTCGGATACGATAACTATTATCGGCAGCAAGGCATTCGCAGGTTGCAGCTTGTTAGCAAACATCAATATACCTAATAACGCTGCAGAAATTAAAAGCAGTGCGTTCTATCAATGCGCGGCAATCACATCTGTTGAATTGTCTGAGGTATTGACGAGGATAGAGGATTACGCGTTTTACGGGTGTGCAGCGCTTACAGGTATAGCAATACCTGCAAGTGTCGAGAATATCGGCGTATCGGCTTTCTCTAATTGCAGCGTTCTAGCATCGCTGACATTCGGTGAGAGCAGCGTCTTGAATACAATCGGCGCTAACGCGTTCAAAAACTGTAGTTTGCTGACGAATATTACCCTTCCCTCGGGATTGGAAAGCATAGGGAACAGCGTATTCAGCGGCTGTGGATTGCTGTCTTATATCGGTTTGCCGTTCGTTGGCGCAAGCGCTGAGGCTATCGGCGAAAACGCGCTGTTTGGATATATATTCGGTATAGACAGTTATATTGGCGGCAGTGCAGTAATCCAGTATTACGAAGAAGCTTTGTCTAAGGCATACTATATTCCTTCCGGACTAACAACGGTATCGATTTCCGCTGCAATCAAACTCGGTTACGGCGCTTTTTACGACTGTGATACATTGACTAACGTTTCGTTGAACAATGGAATTGCGTTAATCGGAGAAAAGGCGCTTTACGGATGCGGAAATATACTTGATATAGTTCTGCCTTCAAGCGTAAGCGAAATACGCAGCAAAGCATTTGACCAATGCGGCAGACTGAGAACATTGAGGCTTGCAGGACTAACACCTCCGACTATTGGAACGGAGATAGTGCCGTTCTATGCAGTAATATTTGTGCCCAATTCGGTGCTTATAACCTATAAAAATGCCGAAGGTTGGAAGAATTACGGCTCAGTAGAGACGGGCGCAAGTTCTCAAATCTATTCAAACAGTGTAATCGCTGGAGATTACTGCGTAAGCAACGGCGAATTCATTAAGTATTTAGGCGATGACCAGATAGTTACCCTTCCTTCCGTTACAAGCATAAAGAGCTGGGCGTTCTATAACTGCACGGATATAGAGGAAGTTACGATAGGCGCCGAAGTGGTTATGATAGATAACGGCGCGTTCTATGCCTGCTCTGGACTCAGCAAAGTTACTTTCGGACTGGACAGTCTGCTCCAAACGATAGGCGACAGCGTGTTCTATGGCTGTGGCTTGCTCACATCAATAACGCTTCCTAGTAATGTAACGGATATTGGCAAATATGCTTTCAAAGGCTGTAGCTCACTTACTTCAATAATCATTCCTTCTGGAATTACCGAGCTCAAAGAGGGTGTATTCGCAGATTGCAGCGACTTGATTTCTGTGAACATCGTCAAAAAGGTTACATCAATCGGAAAGAACACTTTTGAGAATTGCGGCGCGCTAAGCGCGGTGACTTTCGCAATCAACAGCGAATTAGAGACAGTCGGCGAAAGCGCTTTCAAGGGTTGCTCAGCCTTAACATCTATTACATTGCCTGAAGAACTTAAATCCATACATAGTTATGCATTTGAAAACTGCCGGTTCACAGCCCTCACTTTACCTTCAGGTGTTACTTATATCGGTAACGGCGTATTAAAAGGTTGTTCTGAGCTTGCAACGCTCACATTGCCTTTTGCCGGCGAAAGCGAAACCGCGGAAAATGCGGCAGCATTGTTCGGTTGGATATTCTCAGGAGAAATATATAGCGGCAGTGTTGAAGTTGAACAGCGTTATTCAGATATCGATTCGGCAGTCTATTATCTGCCGTCGGTGCTTTTAACAGTTAATATCAGCGGAAATTCGGCGTTAAGACGCGGCGCGTTCTACGGCTGTGCTGCTCTTACATCTGTAAGCGCAAGTAATGTCGAGATTATCGGCGCGTATGCGTTTTACGGTTGTACTTCTCTTACCTTAGTTAATATACCTTCTGCATCTGTTATGGGCGCGTACGCGTTCTATGGTTGCGGTTTTGTTGAGTTTACTATGCCTGGCGCGCTTTCTGCAGTTGAATCAAATGCATTCGGCGGCTGTGTTGCTTTGACCGAAATTGAGCTGCCAGCAGGTGTTATATCAATAGGTGAAGGCGCATTTGCGGGATGTTCAGCAATGACAACCGTTACACTTTCTAGTGGTCTTTTAACAATAGGTGTTGAAGCATTTAAGGATTGCACGGAGCTTAGCAATATAACCGTGCCTTCAAGTGTAACATCAATAGGCAGCGGCGCGTTTGCGCAGTGCATGGCGCTTACCTCGATAAGTCTCCCCTTTGTGGGAGGAAGCGCTTCAGCTACCGGTGACGCAGCGTTATTTGGATATGTTTTCGGCGTAGTAAATTCGGCGCTACCAGTAAATCTTGAGACGGCGATTATCACCGGCGGTACAATTATCGCGGCTTCAGCCTTTGCTGACTGCGCGCGTCTTACTGGAGTGTCGCTGCCTAATAGCGTGACCTCAATAGGGTCGAGCTTGTTCACCAATTGCAATAAGTTGAGAATAATTAGGGTGAACTCTATTATACCTCCCACAATAGGTAGTAATTCGGTGCCGTCTGGGGCTTATGTATTCGTAGATAGCAGCAAAGTTACAATCTACAAACAAGCGGCAGGCTGGTATGATTACAGAGAAAGAATCTATTCGCTTAACTCAATAACAGAGGACGAAAAATATTGTGTGGAAAATAATGTTTTGCTTAAATACATCGGCAATGATGCAGTAGTTAACGATATACCGCTTACTGTGACTTCAATAGGAAGCAGAGCATTTTATAACTGCGGCGCCTTAACCAGCGTAATAATACCCGATGGAGTTGCGTCAATCGGCACATATGCGTTCGCAAACTGCGTCAATCTTGTAACCATCAGCATACCTAACACTGTAAAGTCAATAGAAAGTTATGCTTTCCAGAGTTGCGCCAACCTTACCGCGCTTGACTTACCCGATACCCTTGAGACCTTAGGTGCCGGCGCAATGTATGGCTGTTCGGCGATCACATCGTTCGATATACCTACATCTCTGACTGCGCTTACTGCATATGTGCTATATGGCTGTGAAAAGGTTACCGCGATAAATATTCCAGCGAATATCAGAAGTATAGGAGCTTATGCGTTCGCAGAATGCGACGGACTTACCGAATTGGTTATCCCTGAAAATGTTATTATTTTGGACTCGTTTATATTCCAAGGTTGCGCTAATCTCGGGACGATTACCATTCCGTCAAGTATTAATATACTTAATGATTATCTATTCTCGGGATGTACCGGTCTTACGACTGTCAATCTTCCCGTCGATTTGATAGGAATTGGCAATGGCGCATTCGAAAACTGCGTGAGTCTAGGCTCAATATATATACCCACTCATGTAATAGATATTGGGAATGATGCTTTCAGTAATTGTATAATACTGCAAGAAATGATTGTTCCGGGGAGCGTTAATAGAATTGGCGAGGGCGCGTTCGGCGGATGTCGCATGTTGAAAAGCATATCGTTGCCCTTCCTTGGCAACACTAGAAGCGGAGACGGGGTATTAATGAATGTGTTCGGAAAAGTTCAATTTGATGGCGGTATAGCTGTTCCATTCGATGCTGAAACATATTATATTGGCGAAAACCTAAGAACAATAACACTATTAAGCGGAGACGCAATTAATGCTAGAGCATTTTATAATTGCTCCATGCTTGATGCAATAAATTTGCCTCTAAGCATAACCGATGTCGGGGAGTACGCCTTTTACGGATGCAGCTTATTAAAATCTATATCGTTGCCCTCTAGCGTTAAGTACCTTAAAAACAGCATCTTTGAAGGATGCTCGAGCCTTACCGCTATTACGATTAAGAACGGAGTGTTAGGTGTTGGTGATCGGGCATTTGCGGGCTGTAGCGGGCTCACTAGCGTAAATATTCCGGCGAGCGTAGAGAAGATGGGCGCGGAAGCATTCAGCGGATGTTCGGGACTTATATCGATAACTATGCCTTTCGTAGGTAATTATTATGCTGCTGCCGAATTTGAATACAAAGGATTTTATATTGATATACTTTGTGATTATGATACGGTTATTGTGAAAGAAGATGGAGAAACATTGACATCAGGGGTAGATTATTATATTCTTAAAAACAAAGACATTTTGTTGCTTATTGATTACGAAGAGCATCTTGAGATATTTGTAGAAGGGAGGAAGTTAAATAAAGATACAGAATATCTGATTACACACCAATACAGGTATTCTTACGATTTTGATAATATTGTTTCACTGCTTGAATTGACTGCCGAGGACGATATAGGCAACTACATAACCGCCATGTACGGAACTGAATCGGTCAGCTTTTCTTACGATAGCGAGACTGGCACACTTATTATGGGTAATTTTGAGGAAAGCGGGCTACGCGTATTCGTAGACTTCAACGGAAAAAGTGTTTTTGGATACATATTCGGAAGTGATACTTACGCAGGCGGAACGATGGTAACTCAACAATATGGTGAAAATAAAGAAGTCTCCTATTGTATTCCTGTTAGTCTTAGATATGTAACTCTAACGGGAGGAACTTTCACAAAATATGAGCTACCTTACGGAGCATTCTATGGCTGCTCTATGCTGACCTCAATCATCATACCAGCAAATACTTATTCCATTGACAAATACACCTTTGCTTACTGTAGCAATATTACTGGACTTACAATACCGCTTAACATTACTAGCATTAATGAGGGTGTATTTGAATATTGCACCAACTTGATGGCGATAAACTTTAATGAAGGAATATTACTAGAATCTATAGGAGAAAGGGCGTTTTACGGCTGCAGTAAGTTGACCTCAATAACAATACCTAAATCCACAACATTGATAGCCGGAACAGCGTTTAACAGATGTACTTCACTTTTAGCCTTTGATGTGCATATATCAAATACCGCGTTCTCCGTTAATGATGGTATTCTATTTAATTTCGACTTTACCGAATTGCTAAGATATCCTGAAGGAAAAAGCGGTAATGATTATACTGTACCGGAAGTAGTAAATACGATAAATGACTCTGCGTTTTATGGCTGTAAACTACTTACATCTATAAATATACATAGTCAAATTATAAGCATCGGCAAAGGCGCATTCTCCGGTTGCGCCGCGCTTGAGACAATTACGCTCCCATTTATTGGAAAATCTATAGATTCTAAAACGCATGAGGCTTTATTAACGCATGAGGCTTTATTTGGATATATTTTCGGAGAAGATTATTATGAGGGAGGTAGTGTTGTGACGCAATTCCATGGCAAAAATAGCTACAGATATTACATACCTAGCAATTTACGCAATGTTGTAATAACTTTCGGTTCGAATATAGCTAATGGCGCATTTTACAATATGGTAATGCTGACGAGCATAACATTACCCTCTGAAACTACATTGATAGGAGAGAATGCTTTTGCTTTCTGCGAAGGACTTGCCGAGTTCACAATTCCTTCCACCGTAACTCAGTTGGGTAATTGGGCGTTCTCTAATTGCACCAGTCTCATCATGATCAATATACCAGCCGCAACAAAATCTATTGGCAGTTTCTGCTTCTATAACTGCACATCCCTGTCGGGGGTTGTAATTAAAAACAATGATTTCCCGTTGACAGACTGCAATAACAATACTTTCCTCGACTGCGCCGAAGGATTAAGAATTTTCATTAACGATGATTTTATTGGCGTTTATCGTACTCACGGATATTGGTGGCAATATGCAAATATATTGTCCGCCAAACCAAAAGTCACATTGCATGGAGTGGGCTATATAATTGCGGAATATTATGAGTCAATTACCATAGCAGATTTGCAAATAAAGGACGGATATCTAACGACGGGCTGCTATACCGATTTGGCCATGACCGTGCCTTTCAATTTCGACACCCTAATAATTGAAGATTTGATACTGTATGGCACATTCACTGCGCGTCAATATAATGTAACGCTCAATTCCAATGGAGGAGGAGGCACTTCCTCGGTTGTAGTAACATACGATTCGGAGATGCCTCTAGATTTAATCGCGCCGACAAGAATTGGATACACATTCGTCGGTTATTTTACCGGAGTTAGCCATGGCAAACAATATTATACCGACACAATGGCGAGTGCTGCGCCCTGGACCGAAGTAAATGTGTATGACCTTTACGCTCATTGGGAAGCTAATATCTATACGGTAACGCTTGCTCCTAACGGAGGCGAGGGTGGCACTACTTCTGTAGCGGCAACATACGATTCGAATATGCCCACAGTGGATGAGTTAAGTGTGGCGGTATCCGCTCCAGAAAGAGAAGGCTATACCTTTGCTGGATATTGGGATGCTGTAATAGACGGAAATAAATATTACAATGCGAATATGACTTCTCACCGTACTTGGAACAAAGCTGAAGACACTACACTGTACGCTCATTGGACAGTAAATAATTATACTGTAACCTTTAATAAGGCTGGCGGTAGTGGCGGGGATAGCAGCGCTAGTCTGACTTACGGTGAAGCGATAGAACAAATAGGCATCCCTGAAAAGGCCGGCTATACATTTGTGGGATACTATACAGGTGCCGGCGGCGCAGGTAGCCGTATTTACGATAATAATGGCAATCCTGTTTTGAACATAGCTGGATATACCGATTCTTCCGGCAATTGGATACATACATCGAATGTAAGCCTTACTGCTTTCTGGAGTGTTAATAATAACCTGCTCCATTTTAATGCAAATGGTGGAAGCGGCACAATGTTTGATATGACAATAGCAACCGGTGCAACGTTGGCGCTAAATCCAAATGAGTTTACCTTAGCTGGCTTCACTTTTGTTGGCTGGTCATGCAACTTCCAAGGAACTACAATAGATTATGCGCCTGGGGCAGATTACACTATGGGCACAGCATCCGAGTATACATTGTTCGCGGTTTGGTCTGCCAATGTCATTTTTGACGCAAACGGCGGTGAAGGGACGATGGCGGCTCAAGCGATCAAGCTTTACGAGAGCAAGTATCTTAGTTATAATGCTTTCACTTATGATGGTCATACTTTCCTAGGCTGGGCAGAATCTTCAGACGGCGCAGTAGTGTATTCGGATCACGCTATATTCGCTATGACGACTGGTATTGCACGTACGCTGTACGCAAAATGGAGTTAAGCATTTTGCCTTTCGCTATGTTTAATGATATCTAAATTCTTGCAACAAGCCGATGAAAAACCGGCTTGCTCCTAGTTCCTATTAACAAAAAAGGCTTAGTGAAACAAGCCTTTTTTGTTGATGAAAGTATACATCCTAAATCGAGATTATTACAAAAAGAGCTTATGGCTATTCTTCAAAAATATATTAATGTGCATGTTAAAAAACAAAGATTTTTAATGTCGCAGAACAACATACAAAGACGAGTCTAAGTTGATATTCCTAGATAAAAGAAGTGAGAAATAGTAAAAAAAATAATCGATGATGTAAAAGAACGAGGATCGGGCAAAAACCATCTGGTGCAACATAGCGACGGAAATGGCAAAAGTAATAGTATCCCTTGGCTAACATATCGGTTGGGCAGCTTCATTACGCGAACGAAAAAGATATACTTCAAACAGTATTTATAGTTACTAGTAGAAGAGTATTGAACAAACAATTGCAGAATACTATTACAGGGTTTTAACATAAAGTTGGTCAAATTGTTACCATAACTGATAAAAGATAACTCACAAGCGCTGAGTACGCTGAGGCAAATGATGTTGAGGAAGATAACGTAGATACTCACAATGTAATCATTACAGTTGTTGAAGCTAGGCATGCATAGCAATCTATACTATAT
>SACC01000252.1 GCA_009928745.1 Clostridia bacterium | reverse complement strand
GAGTGTAACCGAATAAAATATTATAATGACATTGAAAGGCATGGTCATATGAGCGATTTATTAAACGGCGTAAGTTTACAGCTTTTGCAAAAAAGTCTTGATGCAATCTGGCTTAGACAGCAGGCTATCACCAACAACATTGCTAACGCCGAAACTCCCGGTTATAAAAGTAAAAAAGTAGATTTTGAAAGTATTTTAAGCGATTTGCTAAGCAAAAATTATAGTTCCGCAGAGGAATTGCAACAAGCGATTAACGGTATAGAACCAAAGCTTAAAGAAAGCTCTGCAATATCAAACAGCGAGAACGGAAATAACGTTGTCGAGGAAGAAGAAGAAATAGAGCTTGTCAGAGCACAGCTGCAGTATTATTATTTAATTAACTCCGTATCTGCAGAAATTGACAGATTAAAATTTGCAATAAACGGCGGGCGCTGAAACTTATCCATATCATATTTCGACAGATTAAAATTAAAATTAAGTGATTTTAAAAATATATTTATTAATTGAGGTAAAGACATGGCATTTTTAAGTTCGTTGAATATTCCGGGTTCCGCTTTAACCGCCCAGAAGCAGCGGATGGAAGTAATTGCACAGAATCTTGCCAATGCAGGCACGACTTCTGCTGATAAAACTTATAGAAAAAAGACAGTCGAACTGTCCGAAAGAAGAAATTATTCAGGGTTTGATTCAGCTTTAAGTAAAGCGGTCAATGAAATACATTCGTTTGAAGGGGTACAGATAGCTTCCATTAAAGAAGAAGAAAGCTTTATACTCGAATATGACCCCGACAACCCTTCCGCGGATGAAAATGGATATGTAAAAAAACCCGACATAGATACAACCGGAGAAATGGTTGATATGATGTATGCATCAAGAGCTTTTGAAGCGAACGTCACAGCACTGAACGCAGTGAAGCAGATGGCCGCTAAAGCCCTTGAAATCGGTAAATAAAAATCTTTTAAGAATAAATTGTTAACATTAATGCGAATTATGTCGAAAAAGGGGTAAAGAGCCATGATAATGCCGATAAATACAAACGATATCTTAAATACAGTTATCAATAACATTAACTATAACAGTATCAATAATAAAAACGACGTGGCAGAAAACGAAAATTTTATACCATTTAAGGATATGTTCGAGGATGCAATAAAAAATGTTACGGAAACCAACGCCACCGTGCAGACGGATATTATTAAGCTCGTAACCGGCGAAACAGACGATCTGCATACGCTTACAATTAATTTGGCAAAGGCCGACCTTGCCATTCAAACGCTCGTTCAGGTAAGGAACAAGGCGTTGGACGCGTATAACGAAATAATGCGGATTACTCTTTAATCTTTAATATCAAAGTTGAAAGGGAAGCGGGCTGTTAAATGCGGCCGCATATACGGATGTTATAAGCATGAATATATCTATATCCGGGATCTTTAAACAGATAAGCGCCTTTTTTGGAAAGCTTGAGAAAAAAACAAAGATAATCATGTTTTCCTTTGCCGGTATAATAATCGTGGGCGCTGTCATATTGTCTATGATATTGAATAATACCAGCTATGTTGTGCTTTACAGCGGTCTTTCATCTGCGGAAGGCGGGGAAGTAATTTCGCAGCTGGATACAATGGGTATCACTTATAAAACCGAAAGCGACGGCACTATATTGGTGTCTTCAAGTAATGTTGCCACTCTTAAAATGCAGCTTGCCGCCGAAGGGTATCCGAAAAGCACGCTTTCTTATGATTTGTTTTTAAATCAGTCAGATCTTCTGACGACAGATTACGAAAAGAAGCAGGTTTTAATTTTTCAACTTCAGGAACGGCTTCAGGAATCAATTATGACACTTCAAGGCGTTCAAAACGCAATAGTCACCCTCAGCATACCTGAAAACAATTCATATGTCCTGAAAAATGAACAAATCGAAACCACCGCTTCCGTAATATTAAACCTGTATACTAATATTCGACTAACGACCAAGCAAATAAGCGGTATTGAGCTTCTTGTCGCAAACAGCGTTCCGGGCTTGAAAAGCGCCAATGTCGTTATTATTAACAGCGATGGTCAACAGCTTAATAACAGCTCAAATGATGATTATACGGGCGTAGATTTGAAAATACAAACGATCGCCATCATAAACAAAGTGTTTGAAGATAAAATCAAGACATTGCTTGAACCGGTTTTCGGTAAAAACGGCATATCAATTGCTGTAAACGTTACTGTGGATTTTAAAGTCATTTCGAGCCAGGAAACGGTCTATACTCCGGTTATCGGTGACGACGGAATCATTACTTGGGTTGAAAGAACGAAAAACGGAACCGGTTTTATCGAATCGAATACAAGCGGTGATATACCTATATATGAAGAATCAAATGTATCTACCGAAACTAACAATACATATGATTACAGCGAAAATTACAGTGCTCAATATCTTGTGAATCAGCTCATCAGACAAATTCAGGATAACGGCGGCAATATTACAGATATGACCGTTGCAGCAGTTATTAATAATAAGGATTTATCGAACGATGATGTTGAGATGTATAAGGAACTTATAGCGAAAAGCGCTGGTATATCGACAGATAAGGTTGTTCTTATCGGCGTTGAATTTATGACATCGTCGGTCCCCGAAGTTTCATATCCTTCTGAAAGCAGCGAGGATGGGATTATATCAATTTTAAACTTTAATCTTGGTATGAATGAAATAATCATGATCGGCGGCGGGCTGGTGCTTCTGATTTTTATCATAATAATAATCGGCTTAATTTCTTCCAGAAGCAAGAAAAGGAAACTGAAAATTGCGGAAGAAGCTAAAATTAAAGCCAGAGAAGAATCGGAACGTACAAAGCAAGAAAATATGCCGGGTGAAATTATTTTGAACGAAACCAGAGAGCAAGCTTTAAAAAGGCAGGTGAAGGAATTTACCGCAGGTAACGCTGAAACCGTCGCCCAGCTTCTCAGAGTATGGATTAAGGA
>SACC01000251.1 GCA_009928745.1 Clostridia bacterium | reverse complement strand
CTTATATAGAGATATAAAGGGGAGATTGCGTATGAAAATATATATCGATAACGGATATAATCCCGTTAACAAGGAAGCAGCAGAAATAATATTTGAAACGGGAATACGGCTGGCTTCCGTTTTAATATCGAATGGTATTGAAGCACGGCTGTCGTATAATGAATTTAATGAAAAAGCCAATGCTGCGGGATCGAATTCTACTCTATTACATATTAATGACGCAAATGATTGGAATGCGGATTATTTCATAGGTTTACACGTCAATTCATCGCCCGATAAATATACGACCGGTTCGGGTGTTGCGGTATATCGTCTTAATCCCGAAGCGGATGATTTTGCGAGCAGCGTACTTGAAAAAATAAAATCTGTCACCAATCTGCAGAATCGCGGTGTTTCAGTAAGATCCGACTGTTATGTTCTCCGTAAAGCAAAAATGCCGGCGGCTGTTATTGATTTGGGTTACATATCTAACAAAAATGATTATGCCGTTATATCGGAACACCCCGAGCTTATAGCTCAGGGTATCGCAGAAGGTATTATATTATATGCGAATATTCCTTCGCTGTCGTCTGCTTCTGAGGAAATCAAAACGAGCCGAAGACCGGAATTCTTTCAATTATATCCTGCCGAAAAGAAAGATTTCTGCCGCCTGACTTTAAATGTGCACGAAGAAAAAGACAAACGCAAATCTGTGCCCGACGCGGATGTTACCGTATATTACGGTTCCGACGGAAAGCATATTCTCGTGTACTGCGGGCAAACCAATGCTTCCGGTTATACAATACCAATTGAATTACCTCTTTACGAAGGTTGCCATGCCAATTTAACGCGAATGTACTGCATATGTGTCAGACATTCCGATTATATGCCTAAGAATCAATGGATTTATGTTCAAAACGAACGCAATATACACCAGACAATAGATCTGGCGAAAAAAAGAATAAATAATGTCAGATAATTAGCCGAGTTCGGAAAGACGGTTCACCGCGACATATATTCCGGATATTTTGTACCATGTGGCAAAATCAACAACTCCGGTAACAGGAAGATTAAATATCTGTTGAAATATTCGTACCGCGTTTTGCGTCTGAGGTCCGAATATACCGTCCACTCTGATTTTAGGAATCATTGGATAATTGTCTGAAATACTGTTAAGCTGAACCTGAATTGTCCTGACATCCATTCCCGTAGAACCTATTGTGAGCGGTGAACCGGGATATGATATCGGCACACCCTGAACACGTTCTGCCTGAGTAAGGTAGACATTCGCACCATAATATGTCCTGAGTATAGAAAGAGCGTCCAGACCCTGATCGCCGAGGTTTTTTGAACCCCATTGTTCCATTCCGGTACATCTTACACGCGAACCGTCGCAAAATTGCGTAAACAGCGGTTGACGTATGCCCGGTCTTGTAATGTATGTAGTAAAAATTTCGTCAACTATATTTGAAATATTATAATATATATTACGTCCGTAATCAAAGAACTGATCAAAAGCGGTGCTGTTGGTTATTGTAAAATTATAACCTCTGCCTCTGTACCATTCGGTATATACGCGGTTGAGAGCGAACGAAATGATCGCGAGTATATTCGCTCTCATCGTTTCATACGGCCATGTTGAGTATATTTCACAGCATGCGACATTTGCAATATATTCCTTAAAGGGAACCCACACATTCCTCGCAGATGTATCATTGGGCAGACCCAGGTGAACCACCATAAATTCGGGAATTACCGGTTCGGGCAATACAATAAATCCGTTTCCGTCTGGCAACGGCTTGACCTCGTCTTCAGGTATTTTTGGCGGAAAATCACCCCAAAGTGTATTGGGTTCGATAATTATCACCTGCTCCGGCGGTTTTTCCGCCACAGGAATCGCATTTAAGCGTACGTTTTGTATAGCGGTTTGCGTAGGCAGCAACTGGACACCTTCGATAACGGTGTTTATATATCCCGGAGCCGTAACGCTGACTCTGTATTCCGAATACGGCTTTATTTCGGAAGGCGCCTGAGACAGCTCGATAGGCGGCGTTCCAAGTTCGACTGTGACAGTCTGACCTGCGGGATCCGTGTTCAACACTTCTATTGTTTCTTCCAGCCTTGATATCGTCACCGTGGCTTCGGCTACCGGTTGCGCGTTCCTGAACGAAGTAACGCTTACGTTTAGAAAGCCGGTGTCTGTGCTCAGTTGAATGCCGTTCATAATAATGACCATCCCTTTCAATATAGCTGATTGATTAATACATGTAATCTAATCACTCCCATATGAAAATTTATGATACCATGTTTTTTATTATTACAAATTATATTACGATAAGCCTTTTGGGAGATATGTAAATGGATATACAGGAGCAGCTGATTCGGCAATTCCGTGTTTTCGAACCTATGGAAAATGTAGAAATCATAATAAAGTACCACGGCAGTCTTGAAGATATAGCACAAAGGCTGGGAGCTGTCGCGGAAGAACTGAATGAAATATACGCTATTCTTACTTTACCGGCATTCCGTATTCCTCTAATTATCGACATCCCGCAGGTTGAATTTTATGAACTGCCCAAAACTGTTACATATCAATTACAACGAAGCACGGATATAACGGGCATAACCCGTGTACAACAATCCAACGGTTATAATTTGAAAGGCAACGGCGTACTTATCGGCATAATCGATTCGGGTATCGATTATACGCACCCGGACTTTCGTAACGCCGACGGTACAACAAGAATATTATATCTGTGGGATCAAACGGCGCAGGGCTCTCCGCCTACAGGGTTCCGAAGCGGTCATTTATATACAAGAGACGACATAAACGCAGCGCTTACAAGCGATAATCCTCTTTCTGTCGTGCCAGAACAGGATACCATCGGTCACGGTACGGCGGTTGCAGGAGCCGCCGCGGGCAACGGTGCGGCAAGCAATGGCGTAAATATGGGATCGGCACCACTTGCGGAGCTTATCATAGTAAAGC
>SACC01000250.1 GCA_009928745.1 Clostridia bacterium | reverse complement strand
GTATGCTTCATATTATGCTGGAAAAACTAAAGATTAAACTGCAAGGCGAAGGCTTGTTCGCCGCAGAGCATAAAAGGGCAATTCCTCCGTATTGTAAAAGAATATGCGTGTTGACAAGTAAAACGGGCGCGGTAATCAAAGATATAATAAGAACCGTACGCAACAAAAACAAACTTATTAATATTGATGTTGTCGACGTAAGGGTGCAAGGCGATACCGCGGCGGCGGATATTGTAAAAGCCTTGCTTGCCGTTGATAATCTTAGCTATGACTGTTTGATATTAGCAAGAGGCGGCGGCTCATTCGAGGACTTAATGCCATTTAACGACGAAAAACTTGCGCGGGCAATCTACAATGTAACGACACCTATTATCTCTGCGGTCGGTCACGAAACCGATTACAGCATAGCTGATTTTGTCGCTGATGCAAGAGCTGCAACGCCGACAGCGGCGGCAGAACTTGTGGCGTATGATGTGGAACTCGTCAAAGCAAATTTAGCCGAGACGATAATGCGTATCGGTAAAAAAGTGACAGACAAGCAAAGATATTATACCGAAAGAGCGACAAGCGCAATCAACGCTATGAGCGATAAGGCGTTGAGGCTTGTGGACAGAGGGGACAAAAAGCTGATAGCGATAACTAATAAAATGAGTGAAAAGCTGTCGAGATTGCTTGCGGCTAAGGAAAATGCCTGTTCTAACATTTTGACTGCGCTTGAATCTAATAATCCTGTGAAGTTATTGAAGAGCGGTTATTTTAAGGTAACCTCAATGGGTAATGTTATTAATTCGGTCAATAATATTAAAATAGGCGACGATATTACTGTTACCGGAGTGGACGGAAGGTTGGATTGCACGGTTAATGCGGTCAAACCTCTCGTCAATAAAGAGGAGATAAATTTATGAATTTTGAAGCGTTATTGAAAGAATTAGAGGTTATCGTTGCTAAACTGGAGAATCCTAATACTACTTTGGACGAGGGTATTGAGCTATTCAACAAAGGTATTGGTATATCTAAGACCTGTATGGCTGTGCTAACCGAATCAAAGGGCAAAATATCCTTGCTGAAGTTTGAATTGGACAAAATCACATCTGAAGAATTTTGCATCGGAGAAAATGAATAATTTTTCTAAAGTTTTAGAAACATTTGAAAACGCTTTGTTTAAAAGACTGAAAAAGGAAGAAAAATCCGGACTTCTTGAATGTCTTAATTATGCGGTTGAAGGAGGAGGCAAGCGGATAAGACCGTTGCTTGTTGCCTTAGTTGCCGATGCTTTTGACTGTAAGTTTGAGACCGTTATGCCTATCGCAATAGCGATTGAGCTTATACACAGTTATTCACTTGTGCATGATGATTTGCCTTGTATGGATAACGATGATTTAAGACGAGGTAAGCCCAGTACGCATATTTGGTTCGGAGAGGGCTTGGCGGTGTTATGCGGAGATGCAATGCTGAATCTTGCGTATGAAGTACTGCTCGAAAGCATACCAAGCGTTAATACGCAAGGTTACCTAAAAGGTATAGAGGCGTTGGCAAAATATGCGGGAATACGCGGTATGGTTGGAGGACAATTCACTGACATTACGCGGGACAAGCTGACTAAGGAAGAATATATTGAGCTGTATTCGCAAAAAACTTCGGCGCTTTTGCAGGGCGCAACGGTAGCGGTAGCGTACGCTGCGGGCGCAAACGCTGCAGAAATTAGCGCACTGTCTGACTTCGCTCTATATTTAGGGATAGCTTTTCAAATACAGGATGATATTATAGAGTTGACAGAAAAAGCAGATATTATAGAATATAATTATGTCAGCGTAGTAGGCGCAGAGGTAGCGGGAGCTGATTGCCGCGCATATACTGATAAGAGTATAAATTCGCTCAAGAGTGTTAAAAATAATCAAAAGTTAATAGAATTAGCCAATATTCTATTGAACAGAGTTAGATAGAACTTGATTTTTACATAAAAATATGTTAATATATAGTAGTGGTGCAGTATTCTAGTCAGTGCTTACACCGCAGAGGGCGGAGTTAAAAGGACGCCGAAGGGCACATCGATGAAGTTTCTTGTGTTGGCTCGTTTTGCCCAAATTCGGGCTGATGCTGGGAGTTAAGAGGTGTGGGCGACTCGTAATGGCATATGAGAACCGACCCACTCTTCGTGGAGACCTGTTTTGGTAGCAGTAGAACCCGCTACTGGACAGGATTAAACCTGTAATGCGGTGTCAAAGCTGTGTGCAGAGTAGCCTTCCTTGAGTGAAAGTGGTGGATTAGGAATACGGAACCGGTGTCGGCGGATATCGGCAACCGATTGCCTATGAAACCTATTTTGCAAAAGAGGATAAGTGTTGTAAGTACTGCTAAGGAAAACTTCTAGACTGTAAGCGATTGGTATTTTGAGGATTATAGTGTACGCTAAGTGGCGATTCAGTTGCGCGTGAGGCGACTCACCGCTGCGCTTGTCAAAAGGAAACTGCCCGTTCGGCGACGGCGGGTCGGGCGCAGGGAAACCCTACTGAACCTAAGGTGCAAGGTTTACTCAATTTGCTGCCACCCCCATTTTTGGGGCGGAGCAATTCCTATTAAGGAGTCGCTCCGCCCCAAAAATTTATAGGAGTGGAAAAGCGTGTCATCTGGATAAGAAGCTATCATCGGCGGCTTGGAAAAACCACACTTTTTGCTGTCGCCCCTTGAGGCTGAAAGCCCGAAAAAGGGTGAATATCAAGATAAATATCTTGAAAGAGGGGAAACTCGGCAAGAGCTCTTGCCCGTGTCCCCTTCCGGAGTGGGCAAAAATACACTTTTTGTCCACTCCAGAAATTTATGGGAGTGGACAATACATATGGATTAATGAGGAGTGGCAAAGAGTGGGGTTCAGACGGGCAACAGGCGGTAAGACGGCGACGGGTGCGTACATAGGCGTACGCAACCAAGCCGACGCGCCACACGTAGCCCGTATCAACACTGCTATTTGTCCACTCCTAAATTTATATAT
>SACC01000249.1 GCA_009928745.1 Clostridia bacterium | reverse complement strand
CTTAACACCAATATTAGTCCACTTGTCAATAATGCCCTTTTCTCCCGCTATAAGCTCGTGATAACCCTTAGCATCTCTTGCAATCGTAGGCACAACGGTTATTCCCCACCAGCACTTATATGTGTCGGGAAAATCTATGAACGTATACCAGTCGTAATAAGGACTATTTTTGGACTGATAAGCTCCTAGACTGTCAAAATGATTAAATTTATTAAAATATACGCTGTCCGCGCCTGTATGATTAAATACTCCGTCAAGGATAATCGATATGCCTAATTTACTTGCTTTTGCTATAAGCTCTCTGAATTCCTCTTCAGTTCCCAGCATTGGGTCAATTTGCTGATAATCGGCGGTATCATAACGGTGATTGCTGTTTGACAAAAAAATAGGAGACAAATAAATGGCGGTAACTCCCAGCTTATACAAATAATCCAGCTTGGATATAATACCGCGGAAGTTTCCACCGTAAAAATCGTTAGCCCTATAAACTCCGTCTGGGTCGATTATGGTTACGTCTTCATTCCAATTTTTGGAAGTCCCGTATCTTGGAGGATAAAAGTCCCCTTCATGACAAAATCTGTCGGCAAATATATGATACACCACTCCGCCCTTAAAAAATTCGGGCGTAGAATATGATTTTTCGTAAACCGAAAGCTGCCATTCAGGTAACCAATCTCCCATTATTGCCTGACCGTTATAGCCTCTTCCCACAAAACTGGTACTACTTCCCCGTTTAATCTCGAACCTATAAAAATATGTCCCTTCTCTCTCTATAGCAAACTCCAGGCTAAACATGTCATAGCTATTTTCCGAGTATTCTTTTGTAAGTTCAAAGCTTTCGTTATGGTCGTTCCTTCTGAGAATCATAACTACTCTATCAGCATTAAATGTTTTCTTTACGGGAAAATAAATATTAACCCTTTGGGTAGTGGCTACTGCGCCAAAGGGTTGCTTATATTTTGTATCGCGAGAATTATAAAGTAAGGTATTAGACCTTTGTGAGGTTCCAAATGCGGGTTGCATATTCCTCCACGCTTCTATCTGCGGCAAAGAAACCTGCCTTGGCAATGTTAACAAGGCTCATTCTTCCCCAACGGTATTTGTCTATGTAGGCGGAATTTAGTTTATCCTGCGCGTCAACATAGCTGGAGAAATCGGCAAGGCACATATATGGGTCGGCTTGAGAGCCTCTTCCGATGGTCAAGCTGTCGGCTATTTCGCTGAAAGTAACGTTATTTATTCCGTTCCTCAACATATCGATAATGTTTTTTATACGTCTGTCGGTATTATAATAGGTCGTGGGATTGTATCCGTCACAATAGAGCCTTTCCACTTCGTCGGCGAACATACCGAAGATAAAAATATTTTCGTCGCCCACACGCTCGTGAATTTCTACATTGGCGCCGTCCATTGTACCCATGGTAACAGCTCCGCTGATCATAAACTTCATATTGCCCGTGCCGCTTGCTTCCTTGCCGGCAATAGAAATTTGCTCGCTGACATCGCTTGCCGGCATAATTATTTCTGCCAAAGATACGCGGTAGTTCTCTATGAATACAATCTTAATTTTGCCTTTTATGGACTTGTCATTGTTGATTAAATCTCCCATTGCGCAAATAAGTCTGATTATTTGCTTGGCCATAAAATAACTGCTCGCCGCTTTTGCTCCGAAAATAAAGGTTCTCGGCACAATGTCCAAATCAGGATTGGCTTTCAGCCTGTTATATAGGTCGAGTATATGAAGAGCGTTAAGCAATTGCCTTTTGTACTCGTGGAGCCTCTTTACCTGCACGTCGAAGATAGAATCGGGGTCTACAATAATATTGTTTTTTTCCTTGATATATTCAGCAAGCTTAATTTTGTTCTTTCTCTTTATCTCAAAAAGCTCGTCAACCGATTCTTTATTGTGCTGGTACTTTAATAAATTTTCCAGCGCGGAGGCATCCTTCAGCCAAGCATCTCCTATCCTTTCTGTAATAAAATCAGCAAGCAAGGGATTAGCTTCTCCAACCCAGCGGCGATGGGTAATTCCGTTGGTTACGTTGGTAAACTTTTGCGGAGCTACCTTATAGTAGTCGGCGAATACGCTGTTTTTGAGGATATTGCTGTGCAGCATTGATACGCCGTTAATGGTGTGGGAAGCAGCTAAGCAAAGATTTGCCATTTTCACAATTCCGTCGCTCATTATAGCGTTGGCGGCAATCTTGTCCCATTGATTTGGGTATACCTTCCAAAGCTCGGCGCAGTATCTTTGGTTTATTTCGTTTACTATTTGGAAAATACGCGGCAAAAGTGACTTAAATAAGTCTTGCGGCCATATTTCCAAAGCTTCCTGCATTACGGTGTGGTTGGTGTAAGATACCGTTTCGTTGATTATTTTCCAGGCGTCTTCCCAAGAATAGCCGTATTCGTCAAGCAGAATACGCATCAGCTCGGGTATGCAAAGAGTGGGGTGGGTATCGTTAATGTGAATAGCCACTTTCTGCCCTAAGTTATCCAAAGACTGATTATATTTCAGATGTTTTTTGAGTATGCTTTGAATTGACGCGCTGACAAAGAAGTATTGTTGGCGCAAACGAAGCGACTTACCCTCATAGTGGTTGTCGGCAGGATATAATACCTTGCTTATAGCCTCAGCCATAGCCTTTGCTTCTATTGCCTTAACATATTCTCCGCGGCTAAATAGCGTCATATCAAAGCCCATTGGGGCCTTTGCGCTCCAAAGCCGAAGCGTATTGACCGCTTCACTGTCATAACCGCTTACGTTCATATCGTAAGGAACGGCAAGAATTATCGTTGCATTCTTTTGAGTAATTGTTAGTTTGTTGTCTTCCCAGGTTTCCTCGACGGTCCCGCCGAATTTGACCTCGCAGGTATCCTCTTCTCTCGGATTCAGCCAAACGTCGCCTTGATTTAACCAATCATCGGGCAATTCCATCTGCCAGCCGTCCACGATTCTTTGTTTGAATATGCCATAGTCGTATCTTATGCTAAACC
>SACC01000248.1 GCA_009928745.1 Clostridia bacterium | reverse complement strand
AGTTCGTTCGAGGGCGCAATGCTTGATGAAATTGCAATGGCTAAAAATGCCGGTGATTCGGTGGGCGGTATTATCGAGGGCATAGCCTTCAATCTGCCTATTGGATTAGGCGATGCAATGTTCGAGGGGCTTGAAGGCAAATTGTCTTGCGCGCTGTTCGGTATACCCGCAGTTAAAGCGGTAGAATTCGGTAGCGGCTTCAATATGGCTTCTATGAAAGGCAGCGCCGCGAACGACATTTTCTATTACGACGACGGCAAAGTTAAGACTCTAACGAATCACAACGGAGGTATAAATGGCGGCATATCGAACGGTATGCCCCTCACGTTTAGGATTGCAGTAAAACCTACCCCGTCTATAGCCGCGCCTCAAAAAACGGTCGATTTAGAAAAAAATCAAGACGCGACTATACAAATAGAGGGCAGACACGATGCCTGCATTGTCCCAAGGGTTGTGCCGGTCGTGGAAGCTGTAATTGCCATTTCTCTTTTGGATAGTCTTTTGGAAGCAAAGCCTGTCTAGCAAAATAATTAAATAAAAGGTGTATAATATATGAGCAAAATTGAAGAAGCAAGAGATATTATTAATGAAATTGATGATGAAATAGTAAAACTTTATGACCGCAGAATGGCTTGCGCAAAGCTTATCGGTCAGGAAAAGGCAAAGGGTAATAATATAGTCGTAGACGGCAATAGAGAAAAAAATATTATTAACCGCGTTACAAAGTCTGTAAATCCCGAAATAATGGTGTATACCAAGCAGCTGTTCAACGCTTTGTTTGATACAAGTAAGGCATATCAAACGCAATTTATGCATTTGTCCTCCAATGTCAGCGAATTGATAAAAAAAGTGCTGCTAGAGGGAAGAGAGAATTTTCCCTCGAGCGCGAATGTAGCATGTCAGGGAGTAGAGGGCGCATTTTCGAGCATTGCGGCGGAAAGGTTGTTCGCGTTATCGGATATTACATATTTTCGTAATTTTGAGGGCGTTTTTAACGCTATAGAAAAAGGGCTTTGTGAGTTCGGTATTTTACCGATAGAGAATAGCACTGTAGGGTCTGTCAATTCGGTTTACGATCTTATGAGGGAACACAAATTCTATATTGTAAAGAGCATAAAACTACCTGTTCAACATAGTTTGCTTGCGAAAAAGGGAGTACGGTTTTCTGATATTCGGGAGATAGTATCGCACGAACACGCTATTAATCAGTGCAGCGAGCTCATTAAAAAAATCAAGAATGTCAAAGTCACTGTCTGTGAGAATACCGCAGTTGCCGCTCAGCTTGTCGCTCAAAGCGACAGAAAAGATATCGCAGCGATATCCTCCAAGGAATGCGCGTCAATCTATGGCTTGTCCATAATTGAAAGCAATGTGCAAACTAATACGAACAATTATACAAGGTTTATTTGCATATCAAAAACCTTAAAATTATATCCTTTCGCCAATAAAATCAGTATAATGGTCAATCTTCCGCATTCGCCGGGAAGTCTTAACAAGATGCTGTCAAAGTTTTCTACGCTAGGTCTTAATCTAACGAAGCTTGAGTCAAGACCGTTACCCAATTCGGATTTTGAATTCGCGTTCTATTTTGATTTTGAAGGCGATATTGCAAAACCAGATGTTCTCAATCTTATAGCGGAACTTGACAATGATTCTGAAAGATTCGATTTCTTAGGAAGTTACCAAGAGGTAATGTAATGAAAATAGGACTTATCGGCGAAAAATTAGCCCATAGCTATTCTGCGCTTGTGCATAGGGAATTCGGATACGAGTATACCCTTCGCGAAGTAGCGCAGGAGCAGCTTGCCGATTTTGTAAATAGCGGAGAGTTGGATGCTTTTAATGTTACTATACCTTACAAAAAGGCTATTATACCTATGCTTGACGAATTGAGTCCCGAAGCTGAAGAGTTGCAGTCTGTTAATACGGTAATCAAGCGTAATGGGCGGTTGATAGGATATAATACCGACTACGCAGGCATAGAATATATGCTAAAAAAAGCTGGTATTGAGCTTAATAGACGAAAAGTTATGATACTTGGCAGTGGTGGAACAAGCAGTACGGCAATCGCTTTGGCTAAAAAAAATAACGCTGCGGAGATAGTGACTGTCGGGAGACGCGGTGAAGTTAATTACAGCAACTACCATATATTGCACTCCGACGCAGAGGTGATATTTAATGCGACGCCTGTTGGTATGTATCCGCAAAACGGCGGTCGTTTAGTGGACTTGTCGTTGATGCCGTCCTTAGAGGGGGTTGTGGAAGTTATCTATAACCCATTAAATACCGCCCTTATCCTGCAGGCGCAAGAGCTTGGGAAAAAATATACCGAGGGCTTGCTTTTGCTTGTGGCGCAAGCAAAATTTGCTAAAGACCTGTTCTTTAACGAAAAATCCGACGACGTTATTATCGACAAGGTATTTGCAAAACTTAAGCAAAGTATCAGCAACTATGTGTTAGTTGGTATGCCGTCCTCAGGTAAAAGCACTAAGGGAAGATTGCTGGCGGAAAGAACTAATAGGAGCTTTGTCGATACGGATTGGCTTATAGAGCGGGCAGCAGGGAAAAGCATCGAGCATATTTTCTTAGATGATGGAGAAGAGTATTTTCGCAACTTGGAAAGTAAAGTTATTGCGGAAGTTACCAAACGCACTTCACAAGTAATTGCTACCGGCGGGGGCTCAATTCTTAGAAAGGAGAATCGGGATGCGCTCAAACAAAACGGAATTATCATATATATAAAAAGAGACATTGACCGTTTAGATACAAAAGGACGTCCCTTATCGAGGGATAAAAACACTTTAGAAAAGCTATTCGTCGAGCGCTCTCCAATATACACGGAAAGCGCAAATATTATGGTAAACAGTGAAAATATAGAGGAATGTGTTAATCAAATTGAGGAGAGGATAAATGAATATTTTAGTTATTAACGGACCCAATCTTAATCTATTAGGGATACGCGAGAAGTATATATATGGAGAAAAGACATATAAGGATCTCGTTGA
>SACC01000247.1 GCA_009928745.1 Clostridia bacterium | reverse complement strand
TCTTTATTCCTAAAGATATAAGATATCCGGCAAAATTCTCTACTTCGCGTAAAAATCTTGTTTGGGATATAAACACCCCCTGAAAAGAAATAACAGGTATGTTCGGCTTGTCTTCAAGCCCTTCTTTGATATAATTAATTATCGATTGATTTAATAGCACCTTTCCACCTCTTAAAGAATATCGATCTTACTATTGCGTATGTAGCTACCGATATTACCGAAGCCATCACTACATCCGACAGGAAGTGCGCGCCGACAATAATGCGTGAAAGCGCAACCGAGAGAGTAACCAGCAGTCCAGCGCAAAATAGCAGCCATTCGTGCTTTTTTAATATGTTGAAGAACTCAGGCAACGCGGCAATAACCATTATAGCGCCGGCAGACGCGGTATGACCGGACGGGAAAGACTGGTGGTCTCCCTCAGTGGAAAATCCATAAGGCACGAACCACTTGGAAAAAGCGCTGAAATCGTCAACTTTGAACATCTCTCTATAACGCGCTCTGCCCCATACCGTTTTTACACCCTGCACGATTGACATACTAATTGCGCAAACAATTACGGAAAAAAGCGCAAATACCGCTAATTTTTTGAGTGCAGGCTCTTTAATACGGGTTATTCCCCAAAGAAGCAGTAAGGTGAACGGTACGCTGACTCCCGCCGCCACAAGATAATAAATTATGCTACTGTCGAACCAAATTTTTGTAAATTGGTGAAAAAAAATAATTTGACCCACAAAGCAGGCAGCAACTGACAAAATCATTTTAATAGTATTCCAAGAACTCTTTACTAATAAACGCGTGTAAGCAAAAAACACCGCTCCAGCAAAAATTATTACCCAGTAAAAGGGCGATACGCCTGCAACTTCAAGGGCTACCCCGAAAAAATTGGTCGGCGCATACATAAAATCATTAATTGCCATATCAAAAAACGCTGCGACAACCATAAGCGCTGCGGCGATTGCGCCAAGTACGCTGTATATGATTATTCTTTGTTTTTTAATACATTCTTCATTGGTCATACAACTTTTCATATCCTACTCCTTTTATGTTGTCAAAACAAGTTTTTACTTAATATGAGTATTTTTGTTTAAATATCAATGTCCATAGTTTCATCGTCTTTTGCCTTTGGCGCAAAGGATTTTTGCTCATATGATTCGGTATTTTTAGGAAGAACTACCGCTTTTGGCTTTTCCTTTTCCTTAAGCGCCGCTTCTTTCTCAAGTCTTGCGTCATCTTCCAGCTTCTGAGCTCGCGCCTCATCATCTTCAATCATTTTTTGTATCAGAAAATCATCGTCAATATTCTTTACTCCCGACTTTCTTAATGAATCTTCCAACGCCTTATCGCCTGACGCTCTTAGGCGTTGCAGTTTTAACCTGTATTGCTCGTGTTTATCCTCTTTGCGCTTTTGCTCGAGTTTTTCTGCCGGAGTCATCTCTCTCACCACAGTGCTTTCGTCAAAATTCTGCAACAGCGTGTCAAGCTCTTCGTCTTCCTTGCGGCTTTTGCCTTTAGGCTGCGCAGTTACCGCATTGCCCTTTTCCTTGAATTTTTTCTTGAATCCTCCCGTATAATAGATACGGAAAATAACCGCTCCTATAACAATAATCATAAAGAGTATTGCGCCGCCGAACACATACCACAAATAATCAATTTTTACTATATCGCATATAATGTACGCGTCCGCCATAAGCTGTTCAGTAATAATAAGCGTTTCCCCGCTTAACTTATAATCCACTTCGCTATAAATATTACCGTATTTTGCGATAACTTTATAATCATTGCTTTTGGCTAAATCTGATATGTCGATATTAAGCGTAATTTTTGTGCTGTCAGCTGATACCAGCTTTTGATTAATTAAATATACTCTTACCACTTGATGCTTAGAAAAATTATCGCTAACGTAAGTTTTATGGTCGTTGGTGATGCTGCCATAAACAATTTTTAGCTCCTGATTCGGAGCAAATTTGCCCTGCGCGCTAATAGGCAAAGAATTAGAATCCTGCAACGAACTTATACATATTGTCAGCTCTCCGTTTAGAGAAATGACAGTATAATTTGCCAAAGTACCTTTTGCAATAATCGAATATAAGCCGATTGTCTGCGGAGTGGCGTTCAACACTTCTTCACCGTCTTTAATATCCCACAATATAGAGCTACGCAGCGTATTATCGTTAGAATCAGTATACGCAAAACCCGTTATTTCCTTTATGCTCGGAGTAAAGCTAGCTCCCGAGATAATAGCGTTATTATTCATCGTTACATACAGATTCCGTTTAGTAACAGTAAGCGTACCCGTTGCGCTGCCTGCCGTATCAATAATATACGAAGGATGGGCGGTATCGGGTTTTAAGCCCGTCTTAAGCGTATAGCTGCCGACAACTATTGTCGAGTTAGTTTGCGTAAGCTCGCTTTCTCCAATAAGTATTCGGATATAATTAATAATACTGGCTGCCGAATCACCGTCGGCTAATCCGCTCACTATAACATCCGTTGCAAGGTATGTCAGCGTACCGCTGACAACATACACTCTTTCACCGTATATTGCGCTTACATTTTTTGGAGCTACCGTTATTGTCCTTTTGGCTATCGTATATTCAAATGAGGTCTCCGCAGTATAAATATCATCGTCAAGTAGGACATATGCTCGATAATCCCCAGCATGTTGCGGCGCAGTCGCGCTTCTTATGTAAACTGTGGGCGCAACTCCTTCGTATTCGATAAAATATCCGTCAATATTGTACTGCGCGTCTACAAAGGGCGCAAAAGCTATCGCCGCTGCCGAATAAAGTATCGCGCTGCCGTCATATGTTACACCATTATATTTAATTACAACGCCTACAGGCAAAGCAATTTTTTCGACAATCAAAGTAATCTCTATACTGCCCTGATAATGCGCTGTCGCAACCTCAATAATAACGCGGTACTCGCCTGCATTGACAGGCAAACCGCTATGAGGGGTATAGAGAACTTCTTCTCCGATACGCGTAATGGTAGAGTATTGTATACTC
>SACC01000246.1 GCA_009928745.1 Clostridia bacterium | reverse complement strand
GCTTCAAGATCGGAAAGGCCTGTTATATCCGTAATAGCGTTATTGTTTAAGGTAAGGGTCGTCAGAACCTTGAGGTCATGGATATTGAGCTCGTCCACAAGCTTATTATGCGAAAGATCGATTGTTTTAAGGGTTTCTATATCATAAATACCTGTGATTGTAGCTATTTCATTATAATTGGCGGTGAGCGTAACCAGCGCTTTAAGAGATGAAAGATCGGGAAGGGAGGTTATCTTGTTTTCGTTTATGGTGAGCGTGGTAAGCGCCTTGAGGTCATGGATGCCGTCGATAGAGGTTATTACGTTGTTGTTCAAGGTGATTGTTGTGAGCTTGTCAAGGTCATGTATTCCGCCGACGGTGACTATCTCGTTATACGAAGCGTCTACAGTGGTAAGCGCTTTAAGAGATGAAAGGTCGGGAAGGGAGGTTATCTTGTTCATGGAAAGGTTAAGCGTTTCCAGCTTGTCCATGCCCGTGATACCTGTGATATCGGTTATTGTTCCGTTGACGGTATATGTTGTTTTATCGTCATCGTTATCATCGGTATTTTCGGTCTTAGTGCCTTTCGCCTCGAGAGTTATGAGACTGTCAAGCCCGGAAAGATCGGGGAAGGCGGTAAATTTATTTTCTGAAAGTGTAAGCGCTTCAAGTTTCGTTAAGCTTGAAATAACGGATATGTCGGTTATTTCGTTGGACGAAAGGAAGAGATGCTTAAGATCGGTGAGCGCCGAAAGCGCCGATATGGATTCGATTTTATTTGAAGGAAGGGAAAGTGCGGTGAGTTTTGTCAAATCTTTGAGAGGGGTTATGTCGGTTATCGCATTGGTGTCGAGCGCAAGTGTTTTAAGATTCGTACAGGACGACAGCTTGGATATGTCCGTTATACCGTCGTTGGTGGCAATCAGAACTTCAAGACCGGGGATCGCTTCGATTCCGTCGATAGAGGTCACCTTGGTGTTTGTTATGTCAAGCTGTACCAAGGAGGTAAGCTTATCTATACCGTTGAGCCTTTTAAGTGATGAAGCAGCGAGGGAGAGATTTTCCAGCTTGTTCATTTTGGAAAAAATCGTAAGATCGGTTATATCATCGATGGCGATAAAATTAACTATGTCATTGGCTGTAATACCCAAAGAAGCACCGTTATTATACATAGAGTTATACCAGCTGGCGTAAGAAACCTCAGTGCTTATCTGACTGATACTGTAGCTGTCGAGCACGGTGAGCGATCTGAGGTTGCGGAAGAGCGCAAGGTCCTTTGCCGTGGGTTTTACGTTATAAAGAACAATGTAATCATCCTCAGAATAAGGCAGGCTTGTTTCGTCACTCACCTCAGAAGCTTCACTTGAATTTGACACTTCGCTTGTTTCGGAGGTGTTACTTGCTACTGAGGTTTCGCTGACTTCAGAAGTTTCACTTACTTCAGAAGTTTCACTTACTTCAGAAGCTTCGCTAACTTCAGAAACTTCGCTTACCGCTGAGGTTTCACTTACCGCTGAGGTTTCACTTACCGCTGAGGTTTCACTTGCTTCTTCAGAGGTATCCTCGGCATCAAGGACAATGGAAGCATAATTGGCATTGCCGAGTACAATATAAGCATATCCTGTCATTTGAAAATTTGTGGTGTCGAACAAGCTGTATGTTGAGTTGAAAAACTCATACTTGTCCAGCATATCCTGATCGAGGTTTCTGGGGTAAACGCCAAGCTTGTCCGCCAGCGCTTTGGCGAAGGTCTGGCTTTCGAACAACGGATTAGTGTTAAGGTAAGTCTTGAGGAATATTCCTATTCCTGCGCCGGCTACCAGCATACATAAAGCAAGAGTGATAATGAGTGTTCTTTTAAGCTGTTTCTTTGTATATTTTGCCATTTTAGTCCTCCGGATTTATTACTGATTTCCCGTAATAGTAGCACATTTTACAGGAAAATGCAATATTTATTTGTTATTTATTATAATAGATATAATATTCTGTTTATGAACCGCTTGACGATGGTGTTTTATGGCTCAAAATCTGTCTGTAAAAATC
Source organism: Clostridia bacterium (assembly GCA_009928745.1). GTDB lineage: Bacteria > Bacillota > Clostridia > Christensenellales > CAG-1252 > SACC01. The sequence continues at coordinate 996 of SACC01000246.1, read as the reverse complement.
CACGCAGGAATTATAATAACGCTTGTCGCAGTTTTCGGGGCGAACGCGGACGCATAACATAAGGTCACCGTCGAATATTCCGAAGCCTTCTGTATCCTTAAAGAAATCCAATTGCGAAATTTTTACTCCGTGACCGTCTTCCGAGACAATGTCCGGTATTATCACAACCGTTTCTCCTTCTGCGTTTTTATATGAGAATACCGTTTCGAGCGATAAAAGCTGACCCGATTCATAAAGTTTGTCGTAAAACGACATTTCAACAAGAAAAATCACGTCATTTCCGTATGTGATCTGGTTTTCAAAATATTTTGCGTCGTCGGCGTTGGCATCATAAGCCGTCTTTGTTTCGGAAGGCTTGAGCACGCGGTAATCGACGCCTATTTCCTTGCTCTTGGAATCGTTGCTGTCGATAAAATATTTCGCCGCGGAAGATGACAGGGCTTTTTGTGTTATTTCATAAATACGGTCATAACCCATATACATTATCACCGCGTCATATGGCGATACATTGAAAAATTCGGGTGCCGTCTCGCCGGGATCACCGGAATTTTCGCCAGGATTTTGTTTATAGGAAAACATATGTTTAAAAAGAACCTTGCTCGAATTCCAGCGTTCCACAGTCCTGCCGTAGGTTATAGTGTCCGATTCGGGCGACTGGCGGATACAAAGTATGGTATTGCCCGGAATTGAAGAATATCCGTCCTGTGTGAAAAAGTCGAGATTCGATACACGCACGCCATATTCATCATAGGTATTGTCGGGTATAAGGTCCTTGTCTATGACATTCGCAATCTTTTCAAGCACGCCGAAATCCTTGAGTTTTTCATAAAAAGATTCCTCGGCAAGGAAGATAATACTGTCACCGGTTGTAATTTCAAGATTAAAACGCGTTGCTGCGTTTTTGTTCGCCTCATAAGCGGATATTGGTATATTGTCGCCCGCCGCCGCTGTTATGTCAAGGATAGATAGGTATCTTTTACCGTCGCCGTTATAATC
>SACC01000245.1 GCA_009928745.1 Clostridia bacterium | reverse complement strand
GGGTATAATATTATCACCAAATATTTTTTTGTATAGTTCGTAAGTTATTTTTTTCTCTTCCGAATAGCTATCTTCTAAAGATTTTTTAAAGGTATAAGTTACATATTTTTCAAAATCATCAGATGTTTTGTAAATTTTTTGATAAGCTGATTGCATTTCAAGATATTTCTGAGATAACCTTTCAAAAATCGCTAAATCTGGCACAAATAAGCAATATTTTTTAGAAAGATTTGCGTGTATAACATCAAGGTCATGTTTGTGCTCTACTATGAAATTTGTATCGAAAACAATTGCTGTAAAATTTTCCTGTGGCATATAATATCTCCCGTTTGTATAAATATTTTTGCATTTTTCATTAATGTATCATGTAATTTTAATAAATTATACAATAAAATAATATTTATAGCAATATATAAAAAATAAATTAAAGTTTTAATTCAAGTTAAATAAGATTATCAAAGTATATTAATAAATAAAGTTTTTGCACATCTGAAAATACTATCTCGAATACAGGCTGACCCTCGTCATTAATCTCGCCCGTGTCTATTATGTCGTAATTATAAGAACCCGAATAACTGCCCGTTCCCTCGTCAACGCCCTGCAGTTTCAGATAAATATCATTAAAAAATGAGGAGATTTTATTCATAAAAGAACTGTAACTCCCCCAGAATTCAGTACAAATACCGCGGTCAATACCTATCAGCGGGCTAAATTCTTCATAGAAGGATGAATATGCATCGCTTCCGACCCCCCAATATATCATTGAAGGAATCTGATAAAATGTATCCAAATAACCCGAATATCGTATTAAGTCATTCTTTGAAGTAAGTGTAATATACGAAGCGATAAGGTTAGCTTCATTTTCCCGCATAACGCCTAGAGAATGCGCGATTTCGTGCGCCATTGTGAAAGGCTTTTGGCAGACGGGCATATCTTTGTTAATATTAGGCTCGGCAGTCGGCGCGAAGCTAATCCCCATAAGGCTATTGACGGACAAGAATTTGCTTAACAATATCGGCTTGGCTAGCGGCACATACGAATTGTAGTACGATGACTCCAGCCGCGCGAATTCTTCTCTCATAATCTTGGCTAACTCTCTGTCTGTATACGGACTGATAATATTATTGTCCTCATCTCTTTCAAAACTTGCTGCCAGATTATTAAAATCGTTGAGGAAGTATTCTCCGATGCTCAAATAGTCATCGCTATCCACGCCACCGTCATACATATCCAATACAACGGGAGCGCGGTAGTAATTCATTGACGCAGTGACGGTATATAATAACAATACGGATATTACTATTATCGTTACGGTTAGCGAAGAGGAAGCGAGCTTAATCCATCTCTTTTTTATCAAGTTTTTTATTATAAGGACAATAAAAACTATGCCCGTGATGATTGCGGCGTAGATGAATATTTCGAATACGGAGATGGGCAAAATGGAAGTAACGTTGCCGATAACATAAGCGTATGCGCGGCTAATCCCCCGCGCAAAAACATACTCCGCAACCCATTCAATACGCTTGATAAGCGAAAGAATAAGAATCAAAGCCAACATTATTGATAAGGCAATCAGCCTAGCTTTGAATTTAGTTTTCTTCAATACATTATCAGTCATTGGATTAGACGTATCCATATATCTCCTAAATTATCATATTTTAACATTATAATACACTTATTACAAAATTGTCAATTCACCTTATAGCATCTAAATGCAATAGATTGTCAACAGTAAAGTGGTTATATCGGAATATCCGACATAACAGATATTAGTATTATTTAATAAATTGGCAAATAATTGACTACTGAACATTAATCATCATAAATCTGCAAAAATTGATATAAACGTCGGCTTCCGAAAAACAGTTGTTTTGTGTTAGATTGCCACAAATTAAGCAAAATAGTATTATTACATTGCAGCGCAAATTTGCGGTGAGATAACGCAAAAGAGGGTTTTGCAGGAAGGTAAATAAGAAAAGCCGTTCGATAACTCGAACGGCTTTACGAAGTGAGCGAACTGGGGAACAAGGTTCAAGTCACTAACGAATTCGTGAACAACAAAAAAGACTTAGAAAATCTAAGTCTTTTTTGTACTTGGTGCGGACAGTGGGCGCGACGCGTTAAGCCGATAGCACAGTGTGCTGTCGGTAGCCAAAGCGGTGAAGCGAGGAATGAGCGAACTGGGGAACAAGGTTCAAGTCCCTAACGAATTCGTGAAACAACAAAAAAGACTTAGAAAATCTAAGTCTTTTTTGTACTTGGTGCGGACAGTGGGACTTGAACCCACACGGTGTAACCATACGCCCCTCAAACGTACGCGTCTGCCAATTCCGCCATGACCGCTAGTGTTAATATTGTATAGCAATATAATATTGTTGTCAATTATTTTTCGCAATTCACTTGAAAATCATTTGCAATTAACATATAATTTGCGTATGAATATTGAACGGTGTGAGATTTGTCCTAATATGTGCGGCATTGACAGAAATGAGCGCGCAGGATTGTGCGGAGAGCAAGCTGGCGCGCGAGTTGCAAGGATTGCGGCGCACTATTGGGAGGAGCCTGTAATCAGCGGCGCAAAAGGCTCGGGCACTATATTTTTCACCGGCTGTTCGATGAGCTGCGTCTTTTGTCAAAACTTCGAGATAAGCCATAACGGCAGAGGTAAAGAATACAACGTGGATATGCTGATTGAAAGCATTAAGGAGTTGGAGCGACAGGGCGTCCACAATATCAATTTTGTTAATCCCACACATTTTGCGCATATTATCAAGTTAGTTTTGACAAAATACAAGCCCGCAGTGCCGATTGTGTATAATAGCGGCGGATACGACAGGGCGGAGACTTTGCGGGAGCTTGACGGGCTTATTGATATATACCTTCCCGATTTTAAGTATTACGATAACGCAATCGCCTTAAAGTATTCGGGCAGGAATAATTATTATGAATATGCAACGAGCGCAATACGCGAGATGGTAAGACAGCGCGGCGCGCCCGAGATTCAGGACGGCATAATGC
>SACC01000244.1 GCA_009928745.1 Clostridia bacterium | reverse complement strand
ATCCTAACCCGCCCTCGTAAGGTGGCTTTGTAACGCCTTGAAAGGAAGTTGATTCTTCAGCAATCATAAGTACGCCTTTATTGTTTGTTAAAACTGCGCTGTTAAGTTCGCGTAAAAAATCAATAGCCTCCAGATTGTGGTTTCCGCCTTTGACATTGGGTATCCATTCGCCCTGTTTCCTCGCATAATCAAGATAAATCATAGATGCAACCGCATCCACGCGGATACCGTCAATATGGTAGCGTTTGAACCAGAACATGGCTGAGGATATCAAAAAGCTTCTTACCTCGTTCCTGCCATAGTCAAAAACAACCGTGCCCCATTCAGGATGCTCTCTTTTGGTAATGTCATTATATTCAAAAAGAGGCGCTCCATCGAATTGATACAGCCCGAACTCATCTTTGGGAAAATGAGAAGCAACCCAATCAAAGATAACGCCAATACCCGCTTGATGGCATTTGTCCACAAAATACATGAAGTCGTCCGGTGTGCCAAAACGGGAAGTTGGAGCATATATACCGGTAACTTGATAGCCCCAAGAACCGTCAAAAGGATATTCTGTAACGGGCATAAGCTCAATATGGGTATAGTGCATTTTCTTCACATACGGGATCAGCTCGTCAGCCAGCTTGCGATAGCCGTAACAGTTGCCGTCGGCGTATCTTTTCCAGGAGCCTATATGCATTTCGTAAATATTAATAGGGGAATTATAAGGCGCGTAATCAGCTCTTTTGTCCATCCAAGCAGCATCATTCCATTCATAATTAAATTCGTACAGCTTTGACGCATTATCAGGCGCGGTTTCTGTGTGCAAAGCAAAAGGGTCCGCCTTATTCACTATCTTGCCGCTAGACTGTTCTACGCTATATTTGTAAATATCAAAAATCTTTAATTCGGGGATAAAACACTCCCATACACCTTCAGAGACTTTGCGCATGAGGTTCTTACTTCTGTCCCATTTATTGAAGTCGCCGACAACGGATACCGAACGGGCGTTCGGCGCCCATGCGCGAAAAATCCAACCGTCAATTGAGTCAACAGTATGTCTTGCAGGGCACATAAGATCATATGCTTCATGATTTGTGCCTTCGTGAAACAGGAATATCGGATATTGGTTATCCTCAGCCATTCAAAATTCTCCTTATAAACTATACGATATTATATCATATCACTACTTGAATTACAATAGCATTAGAGCTACATTTGCTAAAAACTGCCATATAAATATATGCATTTCTTATTGTCATTATTTATTTTGTTTATTATTGTTGTTAAATAATTATCCTTGTTGCATTTCATTTTATTAGGTGTTATACTATTAATACTAAATTGAAAGGGGGAGTAATTATGAAAAACAAGCTAGGTATTTACGCTTATTTTGGCTTTGACCTGACACCCTCAGAAAGATTTTCATTAATTAAGAACGCCGGCATTAACGACTTGGGTATTTGGCGCGCCGAGGATTTTATGCTTATGACTAAGCTTGGCGAGTACGAGCAGACAAAGCTGATTGCCGAATACGGCTTCAATATAACCTACGCTCATGCGCCTATTAGACTTACGCCTTATCTTGCGAATAAATACTATAACAAAGCCGAAACATTAAAAACATACAAATTATGGCTGAAGGGTTGCGAAGAACTCCATATCCCGATTCTCGTTATCCATACTCCCGCGTGTACACCCGACCTTATTGAGAATCTCAGGGAATTATCGGATTTTGCCAATACCTGCAATGTTAAAATCGCCGTGGAGAATATTGAAGGTTTAGCGCCTTTTGATGAGATTTTTGCAGCTATCGACAACATTTACTTTTGTTTTGACAGTTCTCATGCGGCGCTTTTCGGCGATGCGCGCGGAGAAATGGCGCTGAAGTACAAGGACAGACTTATATGCACCCACTTAAGCGATAACGATTTGTCTAAGGACAGGCATTGGATGATAGGCGACGGCAATATAGAATGGAAGCAAGTCGCAAGCAATCTAAAAAAGGCTAATTATAAAGGCACCATAAACTTTGAGGTGTTCCGTTCGCCGAATTACAGTGACGCAAAAAGCTTCATAGATACGCTTAAAACACGCGCGGAAGAATATTTTGCATAACTTATTTTTGCCGCAAATTACTGTTTATGCCATACATATCTACTGATTATTCCACATTATATTACCGTACATTTGGCAAAGGCAAGCCTTTGATATTTTTACACGGCAACAATGAGGACAGCGCCATATTCGACTCGGTGGTATCAATTTTTTCAGATAATTACTCGGTTTATTTAATTGATTCTCCGCATCACGGCAAGTCTGCAAGCTCTGTGAATGTCAGTTATTATGATTTTGCCAAAGAGATAGCTTCGTTTATAACTCTAGCATCGCTTACCGCGCCTATTATTATCGGCTATTCGGACGGTGGAATAATCGGCTTGATTATAGCCGCCAATAATTATGCAAAAATATCGGGTTTAGTTACAATCGGGGCGAATTTTAACTGCGATGGCTTAAAACAATCCTGCGTTAATTCAATTAAGCGTGAGCTTGCCGTTTTTAGCGGAATAGACCGCGATATTACGGCGCTAATGCTTAGCGAACCAAAACTTACCAAGGAAGATTTAGCGCGGGTAAGCGTACCAACGCTAGTTATCGCAGGTGAAAAGGATTTAATCAAAACATCTCACACCAAAGCGCTAGCCTCAGCGTTACCCCATGCTGAACTTAAGATAATAAAGGATGGCAAGCATTTTGTCGTTAATCATCAAGACTGCTTCGATGCGATAAAAAAGTATTTAAAGAATCAATAATTGTGCTTATGTTCAATAAGGAAATTATCATTCAGGCAAATGTTCAAGGCTAATTGACAATAGGCGTAGAACTCGCATAATTGTTTGCTTGATTCATAGCTTTCTGAAAAATTAATAATATTTTAAGCTTTGTACAATATAATTATGTCATAATCTAAAAAGGGAGAGTGTTAATATGGACTTCTTTTTTGAAGAAAATCAAGAAAAGACAGTAGAGCTTTTGGA